>DASQFG010000025.1:0-1532 GCA_035633315.1 Nakamurella sp.
CCGCCGGGATCGTCCGGACCACCCGCCTTGGCGAAGGCCATCACCGAGAACAGCACCAATACGCCCAACTGGAAGAAAACCAGGACGAATTGGACCTTTTCGGTGGTGGTGATACCCCGATAGGCGATGGCAGTTGCCATCAAGAGGAACAGCAAACAGGTGCCGACGTTCACGAATCTGTTGGTCCACAGATCGCCGAGATCTGGATTGTCGAACACACTGCCGAGGAGTTGATAGAAGAACTGCACACCGATTCCGGCCAGGTTGGCCAGCACGATGATGGTGGCCAGGATCGCCGCCCACCCGCCGAGCCATCCGACATAGGGACCGAACGCGCGGGTGGTCCAGGTGAAGGACGTGCCGCAGTCCGGGTCGACCTTGTTGAACTCGCGATAGGCGTAGGCCGCGAACAGCATCGGGATGAAGCCGGCGATGAAGATGATCGGCATCTTGACGCCGGCCACCGCCGCGACCAGGCCTATGGTGGCGGTGAGGGTATATGCCGGAGCGACACACGAAATGCCCAAAACGGTACCGCCGAGCAACCCTACCGAGTTAGCGGACAGCCCTTTTTCCACTTGTGGGTGATGGTGGCCATCGGAGTGTGATTCTTCACCCTCGCCGGCCGGTCTGGCCGAGCCTTCGATCGTCATTCGGACACCTCGTTTGGCTCGAAGAAGTGAGCTAAATCATCGTCGCTCACAGTAAACTAGGCATCCACAGTTGGATAGCTCAACTGTTCTTGTCGCCGGAGATGTCGCCACCGATCAACTGTCGTCGGCGCCATCCCGCGACACGACCAGTGAGCCGACGGATTCGGATGGCCACCCTCATGACCGATGCCCCGCATGATTCCGTGAGCGGCTCAGCAGGCAATACCGCTGGCGGCACTGTTGGCAACCCCGGCGCGAGCGACGCCGGTCTCGACGAAGGTCCGCCGGCAACGGTCGGCATCGTGGTCGGGGTCGATCTCTCCCCCTCCAGCCAGGGCGCGCTCAACTGGGCCGCGGATACCGCCGCCGTGTACGGCGTGCCGTTGACCGTGCTGGTCGCCCACCCCGATGCGGAGGGCGATGTCGAGGTCGCCGAATACGCCGAAGACCTCGAGGGCGGCGTGCAGACCGTCGCCGCCGGGGTCCGGGCCCGCCACCCTGACCTGGTGGTGCACGGCGTCCGCTACCCGACGCCGCCCGTGCAGTCCCTGCTGACCGCGTCGGAGACCGCGCAGCTGCTGGTGATCGGCGCCCGCGGCTGGGAGGGCTTCACCGGACTGCTGGTCGGCTCGACAGCCCTGAACGTCGTGCCCTATGCGAAGTGCCCGGTCGTCGTGGTGCACCCGGCACCGCCTGTCGACACTGTCGGCTCTGGGGCTGCGGCTGAGGAGGGACCGCACGCCGGCCAGGTGGTGCTCGGCTACGACGGATCCGTTTCGGCGAACGCGGCGGCGGCCGTGGCCATCCGGCACGCCGCGGCGCTGGGCACCGGGCTGGTGGCGATCACCGTGCACCACCGCCGCAAGTCGGTCGAGGTGA
>DASQFG010000026.1:0-4279 GCA_035633315.1 Nakamurella sp.
GCAGTCTGCCTGAACCCGGGTCAGAATGCCGCCTCCGAGACCTCCGTCAACGACTGGTCGGCGTTCTCGATCACCGAACGCCGAGCGGTCAGTTCCGGCAGGACGTTGCGAGCAAACCAGTGCGCGACCGCGAGTTTGCCGGCGTAGAAGTCGGCATCCCGGGGGGACGCGCCGTTGTCGAGCGCCGATTGCGCGACGCGAGCCTGACGCAGCAGCAGGTAGCCGATCAACAGGTCGCCGACGCTCATCAACAGGCTGACCGCATGCTCGCCCACCTTGTACACCGAGGCCGGCTCCTGCACTGACGCCCTCGCGTAGCCGACCAGCGCACCGACCATGGACTGCACGTCGGTCAGCGCGGTCTGCAGCAACACCAACTCCTCCTTGTGCCGCCCGTCGGTGGATTCGGAGAGCGAGGAGGACACGAAGGCGGCGATCTCCGATGCCACCACGCCCAGCGCTGTGCCGTCGTCGCGGGCGATCTTGCGGAAGAAGAAGTCCTGGGCCTGGATGGCGGTGGTGCCCTCGTACAGGGTGTCGATCTTCGCGTCCCGGATGTACTGCTCGATCGGGTAGTCCTGGGTGTACCCGGAACCGCCTAACACCTGCAGCGACAGCGCGAGGTTCTCGTACGCGCGCTCCGAACCGACACCCTTGACGATCGGCAGCAGCAGGTCGTTGACCTTCTTCGCCACCGCCAGGTCCACGTCAGAGACCTCGCCGGCGGCGATCTTGTCCTGCCAGCTCGCCGTGTACAGGTACACGGCCCGCAGCCCCTCGGCGTAGGCCTTCTGCTTCATCAGGATCCGCCGGACGTCGGGGTGGTGGATGATCGTCACCCGCGGCGCGGTCTTGTCGTTGGACCTCGTCAGGTCGGCGCTCTGCACTCGCTGCTTGGCGTAGTCAAGCGCGTTCAGGTACCCGGTGGACAGCGTGGCGATCGCCTTGGTGCCGACCATCATTCGTGCGTACTCGATCACCTGGAACATCTGGGCGATGCCATCGTGCTTGTCGCCCAACAGATATCCCACTGCGGGAGTGCCGTTGATACCGAAGCTCAGCTCGCAAGTCGTCGAGACCTTCAGCCCCATCTTGTGCTCCAGCCCGGTGACGAACACTCCGTTGCGCTCGCCCAGCTCTCCGGTCTCCGGGTCGAAATGGAACTTCGGCACGACGAACAGGCTCAAACCCTTGGTGCCGGGCCGGTTCTCGATGCCGGGACCTTCGGGACGGGCGAGTACCAGGTGGACGATGTTGTCGACCAGATCGGATTCGGCGGAGGTGATGAACCGCTTCACGCCCTCCAGGTGCCAGCTGCCGTCCTCCTGCAGGATCGCCTTGGTCCGTCCGGCGCCGACGTCGCTGCCGGCGTCCGGCTCGGTCAGCACCATGGTCGAGCCCCACTTCTTCTCGATCATGGTCTCGGCCATCCGCTGCTGCAGCGGCGTGCCGTTGCGGTGCACGACGACACCGAAGTTGGGTCCGCCCGAGTACATGAACAGGGCGGGATTGGCACCGAGGATCAGCTCGGCGGCGGCCCAGCGCAGGCTCGGAGTCGCACCGTAACCGCCCAGATCGGAGGGCAGTTCGAGCCGCTGCCAGTCGCCGTCGACGAGCGCCCGGTAGGACTTCTTGAACGACTCGGGCATCGTCACGCTGAAGGTGGCCGGGTCGTAGACGGGTGGGTTGCGGTCGGCGTCGGCGAACGAGGCCGCGATCGGGCCGGCGGCCACCGTCTGCAGTTCGTGCAATATCTCCCGTGCGGTGTCGGCGTCCATCTCGGCGAAACGACCGGTACCCATCCGCTCGCCGGCGCCCAGCACCTCGAACAGGTTGAACTCGAGATCTCTGACGTTGGAACGGTAATGAGTCATGGCCGGTGCTCCCTGGTGATGAGGCTGGCAGACGGTGCGTGGTCCGTGGTTGTGTGCTGCGTTGCTGCGCGACTCGCGCGTCCAAAGCCGCTCCTGACGGAGCGTTGCCCGCTTCGTGAACCCAGGTTATTACTGGCCAGTAACTTACGCAAGGTCGTTGAGTGCTCCTGCGTGGAATGCTCGTTCGACGGTTCAGTGCGTGGGCAGCAACACTCCGACCGCAGGGAGGTTGCGCAGGTCGAAGACGGGCGTCTGTACGAAGAGCTGTAGATGTTGCGGAGCGCAGAGATCGGGTCCTTCTTCACCAAGGGCACGAATCCCTTCAGGATGCCGCTCTTGCCGGGTTCGGCCAGCGAGGCCGCGACCTCCTCGATCTCGGCCAGGTTGTTCAGGATGGTCAATGCCAAGGCCTCGCGCATCACCGGATCCTGCAGGTCGACGGGCGGCCTCCCAGGACAGGGTTTTCGGCGGCGTGCGACCTGGGTCAGGACGGTGACGCGATGGCTTCCAGCAATTCGGCCACGGCGCTCGCCGAGTGCCCGGCCACGAGGGCGTCGACGTGCGGGAGTGCGGCCGCCATGCCGCCGGTGAGCGGAGCGAAGCCGGGGGCGGCCTTGCGCGGGTTCACCCAGATGACCCGGTACGCCAGTCTGGACAGCCGGCCCATTTGTTCCCCGAGCAGTGACGGGTCGGCCCGCTCCCAGCCGTCGGACACGATGACGACCACGGCGCCCCTGGCGACTCCACGGCGGCCGTCGGTGTCCAGGAAGGTCTTCAGTGCCTCGCCGATCCGGGTGCCGCCAGCGGTGTCCGGCGCGTATGCGAGTGCCCTGGCGATCGCCTCCTCCCGGCGCCCGTTCGCCAGCGCCCTTGACACCCTGGTCAGCCGGGTCGCGAACACGTAGGCCTGGGCCCGCGCGCCGATGACGGCACCCTGCAGCACCCGCAGGTAGATCCGCGCATACGGCTGCATCGAGCCGGAGACGTCGGCCAGGAGCACGATCGGGCGTGGCGTACTTCCCCGCCGGCGGTGCGCCCAGTTGATCGGGTCGCCGCCGGTTCGGCAGGCCGCCCGCAGCGTCCGGCGCAGGTCGACCGACCGGCCCGACGACCGATCGGCCACCCAGCGGGACGGCCGCCGCGGAGCCACCACCTTCATCCGGTCGATCAGGCCGGCCAGCTCGGCCAGTTCCTCGGCAGAGCACTGTGCAAAGTCCTTCTCCCGCAACAGCTCCAGCTCGGACGCCGTGGCCAGCTCGGACGGCCGGCCGGTGTCGCCTTCCCTTGAGGTGGGTGCGGCCGGCGCTGACGATGGTTGGTCGGCGCTGGCCTGTTGCTGCTCGGCGTCCCCACGCTCGCGCTGATCCGGTTGTGGCGCAGCGGGTTCGGTGTTCCGCGACGGTGGCTGATTGGCCTCGCCCCGCTGGTCCGCGACCACCAGTCCCCGGAACACCTGGCCGAACACCGCGTCGTAGACCGGCAGTGCGCCGGCGTTGTCCAGCAGGGTGACCCGGCCCAGCCAGTACAACTCCTGCACCCCGGACGGCCTGGTCGCGGCGATGGCCTGTGCCCACCACACCACCCGGTCCGCGGGCACGTCGACGCCGGCAGCGATCAGTGCGGCCCCGAAAGCAGCGCACGCAGCTGCTGTGTCGGTCTTCGGGTCGATGCCTGTTTCAATCCCGGTGTCGATCCTCGGGTCGGTCGCCGCCCCGGGCTCAGCCCCGCCGGCGTTGTCCACCGACGACCCAGTCCAGCCCGGCCGCGACGGCGGTCTCCCGGTCCTCCCGGTACTTGAGTACCGAGCCGAGGGTGCGCGCCACGGCGTCCGTGTTCAATTCCCGCAGACCGAGCAGCTGCGCGGCATGCACCCAGTCGATGACTTCTGCTGTCCCGGGGCACTTCTGCAGGTCCAGGGTGCGCAACCGGCCCGCCGCGGCGGCGGCCTGCGCCGCCAGGGTCTCGGTGGCCGCAGGCACCCGGCGGCGGACGATGGCGACCACCCGTGCCACGTCGGGGTGGTCGATCCAGTGGTAGAGGCAGCGTCGTTTCAACGCGTCATGCAGGTCCCTGGTGCGGTTCGAGGTCAGCACGGCCACCGGGGGGACCGCGGCGCGTACCGTGCCGATCTCCGGGATGGTGATCGACCTCTCGGCCAGCAGTTCCAGCAGGAATGCCTCGAAATGCTCGTCGGCGCGGTCGATCTCGTCGATCAGCAGGATCGCGGGCCGTGGACCCGCGTGCTCCACCGCGCGGAGCAGCGGCCGCTCGATCAGGTAGTCCCGGCGGAACAGGTCGTCGGCGCCCAGCGGGTTCCCGGTGGACTCCGCCAGCCGGATGGCCAGCAGTTGGCGCGGGTAGTTCCATTCGTAGACGGCCTCGGCGATGTCGATGCCCTCGTAGCA
>DASQFG010000027.1:0-9930 GCA_035633315.1 Nakamurella sp.
ATGCGTCTGTCCAAGAGAAGCCCCGCCGTCGCTTTACGGGTCACCAGATCTTCCCGATCGTCGCGTCCATTGTTTTCTCCATTTCCGCGTTGCTGTGGTGGCCGGTGCTGGCGGCCGGCCCGACGGTGTTGGCGGCCGGCCCGTCTGTGCATCTGACCAGCACCCAACTCCTGGTCGGCGGTGGCTTCCTGCTGTTGGCGTTCTTGGCGGGCGAGCTCTTCCCCTTGCAGATCGAGGTTCGCCGCGAGACGTTGCTGGTCAGCGGCTCGGAACTGCCGATGGTGCTCGGGCTTCTGCTGCTCCCTGCCTGGGTGGTCGGGGTCACCCACGCCGCCGCGGGCCTGCTGGTCTTCCTGGTCCGCAGGGATAGCTGGCGCAACATTGCCGTCAACCTGTCGTTCATCACGGTGGAGACCGGGACCGCCGCCGCGGTGGCGTTGGCGCTGTCCGACCCCGACAGCTCGAAGGGCTGGCAATACCTCGCGGTGGCCGTCGGGGTTCTGGCCGGCGCGTTGATGTCCGCGGTCTCGGTGGGTCTGACCTACCGCCTCATCGGGCCCGCCGAGCCGCTCGGCCGGTCCATCGGCCGGGCGATGCTGGCGGCCGCGGCGATCGTCACCTTCGCTTTGGTCGGCCTCGCCGTATGGCAGAGCAGCAACCCGCCCGCGAGCCTGCTCGGCCCGGTGCTGTGCGTGGTGCTGGCGGCCGTGCTGGGCGTGCTCTATCGCATCTATTTCCGGTTCCTGCGCCAGCACGCCGACCTGACCCGGATGTACACGTTCGGGCGGCAGGTGACCGGCGTCGGCTCGTCCACCGCTGACTGGCGCGGTGTGCTGGAACAGGTGCGCGACCAGCTGAACGCCGAGGTTGCGGTGCTGCGCCTGGGCGACGGGGACCGCGAGCAGCGGACTTTGGCCATCGGCCCCGACGGGCTGCTGGACGAGCCGGCTGCGGCGGTGAACGACCCATTGCTGGCCCTGGCGCGGATGACCGGGCGAGCGAGGGTATCCAGCGACCGCACCACCGATCGGACGTTGCTGTCGGCGCTGAAGGGCCGCGAGGCGTGGGATGTGCTGGTGGTTCCGCTCCGCTCGGGTGACCGGGATCGTGGCTACCTGGAGGTCCGCGACCGGCTGAGCCGCTGGGGCAGGTTCCGGGACGAGGATGTCCAGCTGTTGGAAACCCTCGCGGGGCACGTGGCCACCGCGCTGGACAACCTGCGGCTGCTGGAGACGTTGCGGCACGAGGCCTACCACGACGCCGTCACCGGTCTGCGCAACCGGCTCGGGTTGAACGTGGAGGTGCAGGCCGCGATGGCCGACGGCCGCGGCGGCGCCATCATCCTGGTCGAGCTGAATGTGTTGTCGCAGGTCAACAATGCCCTGGGACACGACCGCGGGGAGAGACTGCTGCGAATGGGCGGCGACCGGTTGGTCGGCCTGCTCGGACCGGATCGGCCGGTGGCACGTATCGAGGGCGACCGGTTCGCGATCCTGGTGGCCGCACAGTCCGAGTCCGACCTGATCGCGCTCGGCGGGGAGATCCTCACCACGGTCGGCAAGGCCTTCTCCCTCGACGGGATCGAGGTGGACCCGCAGCCCGTCATCGGGATCGCGGCGATCACCGCGACCGCCGACGTCCTCGGCGACGTCGCCGTCGATCCCGGAACCCTCTTGCAGCGGGCTGAGATGGCGATCCTGGCAGCCAGGGCGCGGGAGGACACCCTGCAGATCTACCGGCCGAGCATGGGCGAGGTCTACCGCCGCCGGTTCCAGCTCGTCACCCAGTTCCGGCAGGCGATCGAGCAGGGCCGGATCGTCGTGCACTACCAGCCGAAGGTGAACCTGGCCGAGCGGGAGCTCGTCGGGGTCGAGGCGCTGGTGCGCTGGATGCACCCGGAGTTCGGGCTGGTCTCCCCGGCCGAGTTCGTCGAGGCCATCGAGGCGACCGGGTCGATCGACATCCTGCTCGAGCACGTGCTGGAGATCGTGCTGCGGCAGCTCGGCCAGTGGACGGCGCGAGGCATCCGGATCACCGGGGCGGTCAACCTCTCGGTCCGCAACCTGTTGTCCGATGACTTCGCGGCCAAGGTCGCCGAGGCGCTGCGCCGCTCGCACGTACCGCCGGAGCTGCTGACGTTCGAGATCACCGAGTCCAGCGTGATGGCAGATCCGGAGCACTCGCTGCCGGTGCTGCGCCGGCTGCACGGCATGGGGATCGGGCTGTCGGTGGACGACTTCGGCACCGGGTATTCCTCCCTGGCATACCTGCGGCGGCTGCCGATCGACGAGATCAAGATCGACCGCTCGTTCGTGCAGGGCATGGGCACCGACCTGGGCGACCTGGCGATCGTCAGGGCGATCGTCGACCTCGGGCATTCGCTGGGACTGCGGGTCGTCGCCGAGGGCGTCGAGGAGGAAGCCGCCCGCGACGCGCTGCGGGAGATGAGATGCGATCAGGCGCAAGGGTTCCTGATCTCCCGGCCGATGCCGCTGGACCGGTTCGAGGCCTGGCTGGCGTCCAGGACGGTGACCATTCACGACCCGACGTCACCGATGCACGTGATGCGGATGATGAGCTGAGGTCCACCGCGGCTCTCGCCCGGAGCGCTCCGCTGATCACGGCAGGACGGCGCGCGGTCTCGCGCGCACGACGACCTACTGTAGAGTTGTCAAGGCTGTCCGCGGGCCTGATTGCTAGACCCTCATCCGGCGAAAACAGTGCATACCCAGTAGGTCAAGGCCCCTTTAGCTCAGTCGGCAGAGCGTCTCCATGGTAAGGAGAAGGTCTACGGTTCGATTCCGTAAAGGGGCTCGGAGAGCGGTGTCGCAGGCAGAGCCCACGGGCCTGGCGCGGCGGCCGTTTCCAGGGGGGTTGGTATCCCTCGACGCATGGCGGTGTAGCTCAGTCGGTAGAGCAAGCGGCTCATAATCGCTGTGTCGCCGGTTCAAGTCCGGCCACCGCTACCACGAACTTCCCGCCGCCGTCACCGGCTGCGGCGCGGCCCGGTTGTGACGGCTCACACCGGCATCGCCCGGCCGCTTTGTCCGAGAACGGCAGTTCCATCCGAGCACCGCAACGAGGAAAGAGGCAGCTACCGTGGCCGCCACCGACGTCCGCCCGAAGATCACGCTGGCGTGCGAAGAATGCAAGCACCGCAACTACATCACCCGCAAGAACCGGCGGAACGACCCCGACCGCCTGGAGATCAAGAAGTTCTGCCCGAACTGCGGCGTACACCGTAAGCACAAGGAAACCCGCTAGGTCCGGGCAGCGCCGTGGCACTGGACCCCTCGTTCGTCGGCCGGGCCTTCCCGCTGGGTGAGCCGTATGCCGTCGGCATCGAGAAGATTCGTGAATTCGCCACGGCGATCGGTGACGACAACCCGATCTACCACGACCGCGCCGCTGCCCGGGCTGCCGGGCACCCGGACGTGGTCGCACCGCCGACGTTCGCCATCGCGGTGATCGCGGCGGTCCAGGACGCGGTGCTCTTCGACCCCGCGCTCGGCCTGGATTTCTCCCGCGTCGTGCACGGCGATCAGCGCTTCGTGCACCACCGGCCGATCTACGCCGGCGACGAGCTCAGCAGGACCGTTGTCGTCGACGCCGTTCGCGTGCTCGCCGGCAACGACGTGCTCACCCTGCGCACCGAGGTGGTCGACGCGGACCGGCGTCCGGTCTGCACGACGTACAGCAACCTGGTGGCGAGGGGCACCGCATGACGCCTGCGTTCGAGGACCTCTCGGTCGGCGACGCGCTGCCGCCGCTCACGGTGCACCTGAGCCGGGCACAGCTGGTCCGTTACGCCGGGGCGTCCGGCGATTTCAACCCGATCCACTGGAACCCGCGGGTCGCCCGCGAGGTCGGCCTGCCCGACGTCATCGCGCACGGCATGCTCACCATGGCCTGCGCCGGACGGATCGTCACCGACTGGACGGGCAATCCCGGCCTGGTGAGCGGCCTGGAAACGCGCTTCACCCGCCCGGTGGTTGTCGCCGACGAGTCCGGCGCGGAGTTGGAGCTCACCGCGGTGATCGGCGCCCTCGACGAGGCCGCCCGCACCGCCCGGATCGACATCACGGCCAAGTTCGCCGGGCAGACGGTGCTGGGCAAGGCCCGCGCCGTCGTCACCCTCCCCTGATCCCCGCCCCTGATTGGCGTGCCGGTTCGGCGTGCCGGTTCGGCGTGCCGGTTCGGCGTGCCGGTTCGGCGTGCCGGTTCGGCGCGTCAGGCTTTGTCGGCGCGGATCAACTTCGTCAGCGCGTACAAGGTGCGCGGTTATGGGGCTGGTGTGACAGGAGTCGACTATTTCAGCCGCGCCAGCGAAGTTGATCCGCGCCACCAAGGCAAGTCCCGCGCCACCAAGGCAAGTCCCGCGCCACCAAGGGCGCACCAAGGGCGCACCAAGGGCGGACCGAGGGCGGACCGAGGGCGGGGGGTGGTTGGGCTGCTCAGTCGCTGGCGGTCGCCAGGAACTCGCCCATCCTGGTGACGCCGGTGACGATGTCCTCATCGCCAAGGGCATAGGACATCCGGAAGTACCCGGGCGTGCCGAACGCCTCACCCGGCACCACCGCGACCTCGGCCTTCTCCAGAATCAGCGTGGCCAGCTCACCGGACGAGACCGGGCGGACGCCGCCGAAGTCTTTGCCGATCAGCTCGGTCACCGACGGATAGGCGTAGAAAGCTCCCTCCGGCTCGGGGCAGCTGACCCCGGGAATGTCGTTGAGCAGGCCGACGATCAGACCCCGCCGACGGTCGAACGCCGCGCGCATCTCGGCGACCGCGTCGAGGGAGCCGGACACCGCGGTCAGCGCCGCCTGCTGCGCGACGTTGCAGACGTTTGAGGTCAGGTGCGACTGGAGGTTCGTCGCGGCCTTGATCACGTCGTTCGGGCCGATCATCCAGCCGACCCGCCAGCCGGTCATGGCGTAGGTCTTGGCCACCCCGTTGACCACGATGCACTGGTCGGCGATCTCCGGCGCGACCACCGGCATCGAGACGTGCCGCGCGTCGCCGTACACCAGGTGCTCGTAGATCTCGTCGGTGACGACCCAGACGCCCTTCGCCGCCGCCCACTTCCCGATCGCGGCGACCTGCTCCGGCGGGTACACCGCTCCGGTCGGGTTCGACGGCGAGCAGAACAGCAACGCCTTCGTTCGCGGGGTGAGCGCGGCCTCGAGCTGGGCGATGGTGACCAGGTAGCCGGCGGACTCGTCGGCGACCACCGGCACGCTCACCCCGCCGGCCAGCGCGATGGCCTCCGGGTAGGTCGTCCAGTACGGCGCCGGCAGCAGCACCTCGTCGCCGGGGTCGAGCAGCGTCGCGAAGGCCTGGTAGACGGCCTGCTTGCCGCCGTTGGTGATCAGCACCTGCTGCGCTGTGACCTGCAGGCCCGAGTCGCGGGCGGTCTTGTCGGCCACCGCCTGACGCAGCGCGGGAAGCCCGGCCGCGGGGGTGTACCGGTGGTTCGCCGGGACGCTGCACGCCGCAACGGCGGCCTGCACGATGTACTCGGGCGTCGGGAAGTCCGGCTCGCCCGCACCGAAGCCGATCACCGGCCGGCCGGCTGCCTTGAGCGCCTTGGCCTTGGCGTCCACCGCGAGCGTCGCGGATTCGGCGATGCTGCCGATGCGTGCAGAGATTCGGGGGTGCGCGGAAAAGGGCGGTGCCGCGACGGTGCCTGTTGGTGCCTGGATACTCATAGCTCCATCGTGGCACGCACGGTATTCGCTGCACGGTGAGGGCGGCGCGGCGGACCGTGAGGTCCGGCACGCGGGGGGACCGGGTCAGCGGGGGGCCTGGACGCCGTGGCTCCCTCGCCGGACCAGCGGCGACGTTCGGCGGAAGGTGCGGGCGCGCTTCAGGGCGTGCGGGTGCGCGGTTCGTCCGCGGGCCCGCCCGTGGCCTACACTGTTCGCCAGGGGTGTGCTGGAGCCTGCCTGCGTCTCGGGCCGGTGGGCACATCCCGGACTTGCGAAAGGGGTTCCTCGGTCGCAGCCGGATCCCGGCGGCAGCCAAGGGGCGTAGCTCAACTGGCAGAGCAGCGGTCTCCAAAACCGCAGGTTGCAGGTTCAAGTCCTGTCGCCCCTGCAGTACGACGCAGGTTGCCGGAGCCGTGGTCGATAGCCGCCTCCGGCGCCGGGCGCGTACGAGTTCCACCAAGCACAGCGTTACCCGAGCCAGCAGACAGCGACAACAGCCGGAGCAGTACGAGAGCATCGGAACAGTTCAGAAGCCGGGCCGCAGAATTCGATGAGTGAGGACGAAGAGCGAGTGAGCAACGAGCGCGACGCCGCGTCGGGAGACGGGCTAGAGCCTGTCGACCCGTCGGCGGCGGCCGACGCGGCGGGATCGTCACCGGCCGCTGGTGCAGCTTCGGAGTCCTCCACGGCCGGCGACGACAAGCCGCGCACCGCGCCTCCCGGGGACAGCCCCGACCAACCCGACGCGACGGACCCGGACAGCGGCGACGCTGCTGACAAGGCCCAGATCGTGGCCACCCAGCCCGCGGCGGGCCCGGTGGCGGCCGGGTCGGCGCGAGCCGCCGCACGCCGGTCGGCCGCGCAGGCGCTGAATGCCGACGGGCCCACCGGTTCGGCCGCTCCCCGGCGCAAGACCGACGGCAAGGGGACGCCGACGCCGAGCCGCGGCTCGAACGTCGCCACCCGCCCGAACGTCTTCCAGCGGTTGGGTCTGTTCCTCCGCGAGGTCGTGGCCGAGCTGCGCAAGGTCATCTGGCCGAACCGCAACCAGATGGTCACTTACACCATCGTGGTCATTATCTTCGTGTCGTTCATGGTGGCGCTGGTCGCAGGCCTGGATCTGCTGTTCGCCAGGGGTGTGCTCGCCGTCTTCGGTTGACCCGGGGTCGCCCGGCCCGCCTCCGTCGACCGTGACGGCACCACCTACATCCCACCCCGCCCAGCCACGCCCACTAGATCAAGTTCAGGAAGCGAGAACCACCGTGTCGAGTCACGTCGATTCCCCCGGCGAGGAGCCTGAGCGCGACCTCGTCCTGACGGATGGCGACGAGACCACTCTCGCCCCCGTCTCAGCGTCGTACGACTCACCCAGTGACTCCCCGGTCGACTCACCCGTCGACTCCCCAGTTGACGTGGCCGAGCTGGCCGCGGAGGCCGAGGTCGTCGAAGAGGCGCAGGAGCTGGCCGACGAGGCCGAGGACGCCGACGAGGCCATCGAATCGGCGGAGGAACTTGTCGCCGCCGAGGAGCTGGCCGAAGAGGAAGAACTGGTGGACGCCGCCGAGGCGCTGGTCGAGGCCGAGGAGCTCATCGAGGTCCAGGAAGCGACGGCCGAAGCTACTGAGGAAGAGGCCGTCGAGGTCGACCCCACCGAGGAGCTCCGCTCCGCGCTCAAGCGGGCGGACGGCGATTGGTATGTCGTGCACTCCTACGCCGGCTACGAGAACAAGGTCAAGACCAACCTCGAGACCCGCATCAAGTCGCTGGACATGGAGGAGTTCATCTTCCAGATCGAAGTGCCGACCGAAGAGGTCACCGAGATCAAGAACGGCCAGCGCAAGCAGGTTCAGCGCAAGGTCTACCCGGGATACATCCTGGTCCGGATGGACCTGACCGACGGGTCCTGGAGCGCCGTGCGGAACACCCCGGGCGTCACCGGTTTCGTCGGGGCGACCGCGCAGCGGCCGTCGGCGCTGTCCGTCGACGAGGTCGTCAAGATCCTCACCCCGGCCGCGCCGCGCAAGCCGCAGCACGCGCAGGCGGGTGCCGGCGCCGCGCCGACCCGCACCGAGGTCGATTTCTCGGTGGGAGAGTCGGTCACCGTCATGGACGGCCCGTTCGCGACGCTGCCGGCCACCATCAACGAGGTCAACCCGGACGCGCAGAAGCTCAAGGTGCTGGTCTCGATCTTCGGACGCGAGACTCCGGTCGAGCTCTCGTTCACCCAGGTCGCCAAGATCTGATCCGCCCGGGTCGCTCGCGCCCCGTACCATCGCTCCGGGTCACCCGGAACCGTCAGGAAAGAAGCAAGAGAGATGCCCCCCAAGAAGAAGAAGAAACTGTCAGCGATCGTCAAGCTGCAGATCAAGGCAGGCATGGCCAACCCGGCGCCGCCGGTCGGTCCGGCCCTCGGCCAGCACGGCGTGAACATCATGGAGTTCTGCAAGGCCTACAACGCCGCCACGGAATCCCAGCGCGGTGACGTGGTTCCCGTCGAAATCTCCATCTACGAAGACCGGTCATTCGACTTCAAGCTCAAGACCCCGCCAGCCGCCCGCCTGCTGCTCAAGGCCGCCGGTGTCGAGAAGGGGTCCGGCACGCCGCACACCACCAAGGTTGCGACCATCACCCAGGACCAGGTCCGGGAGATCGCCACCCTCAAGCAGGTCGACCTGAACGCCAACGACCTCGATGGCGCGGCGAAGATCATCGCCGGCACCGCGCGGTCGATGGGCATCACCGTCACCGACTGAGCAGCGATCGGGCAGTCACCGACATGACGGAATGCCTCCGCTGACGCGGACGTTTTCCGGAGTGTAGTAACGGCAGTACCCGGCCAGGCCCAACCCCCGGCCGGCAGCAGTCAGTGGGAGGGCCGAGCGCGGCCCGCGGCAACCACGACCTCCGCCCGGAGCGAACGCTCCGGTCAATCAAGCACAGAATCACGCAAGAGGAGACAGCAATGAAGCGCAGCAAGGCTTACAAGCAGGCCGCCGAACTGGTCGACCGTTCGCACCTGTACTCGCCGCTGGAAGCGGCCGAACTGGCGAAGAAGACCTCGCCGAGCAAGATGGACGCGACCGTCGAGGTTGCTATGCGCCTGGGTGTCGACCCGCGCAAGGCCGACCAGATGGTCCGCGGCACCGTCAACCTGCCGCACGGCACCGGCAAGACCGCCCGGGTGATCGTCTTCGCCGTCGGCGACAAGGCCACCGAGGCCGTCGCCGCGGGCGCGGACGAGGTCGGCTCGGACGATCTGATCGCCCGCATCCAGGGCGGCTGGCTGGACTTCGACGCCGCCATCGCCACCCCGGACCAGATGGCCAAGGTCGGCCGGATCGCCCGCATCCTCGGCCCGCGCGGCCTGATGCCGAACCCGAAGACCGGCACGGTGACCCCTGACGTCACCAAGGCGATCACCGAGATCAAGGGCGGCAAGATCAACTTCCGGGTCGACAAGGCGGCCAACCTGCACCTGGTGATCGGCAAGGTGTCGTTCCCGACCGAGAAGCTGGTGGAGAACTACGCCGCAGCCCTCGACGAGGTGCTCCGGTCCAAGCCGTCCGCGGCCAAGGGTCGGTACCTGAAGAAGGTCAACTTCGCCACGACCATGGGCCCGGGCGTTCCGGTCGACCCGATGCGGACGAGGAACCTGCTGGAGTCCGAAGAGGGCGCACCCGCCTGATCTCACGAATCTCATCGTCACTGGCTGTGGCCTGCACCGAATGTGCTGGGCCACAGCCATTTTCGCGGGTGTCGATCGCTGGTGTCAACGGAGCCGGGTGGCCTCGCCCCGGTGCCGGTGGACCTGTGGGTGGACGGGCAGGGGCGAGTGGTGACGACCACGACGACGCAGACGGTCGCGGTCCAGCAGATCACCTCGACCAACCACGTCACCGGCTTCAACGAGCCGGTGACGATCGCCTTGCCGGATCCCGCCGACGTCGCCACGGTCTGACACTCCCGGAATCCAGTCGGAATCCGGGCGGGATCCGATCCTGGACGGGTCGGGACCGGGTCGGGATCCGTCCTTGATTCGGCTGCCGGAGCGAGTCGGAGGAGCGTCCGGCGCCGCGGTGACGAGGGTGATTTGGTTGCCGTCCGATCGTTCCCGTACGCTGGAGGACGATCCACCGAAGACCGTCGGCTCCCGCATGCGCGGGTGAAGGTTCCGGATGACATCCGGGCGGCCCGCGCAGGAGGACGAGGTCAGACCCGGCCG
>DASQFG010000028.1:0-7615 GCA_035633315.1 Nakamurella sp.
CTCCCAGCTCATGGCCGAGCCCGATGCGGACTTCGACACGTTGCTGGCCGAGATGGGCGAGCTCCAGGAGGCCCTCGACCACGCGGGCGCCTGGGACCTCGACGCCCAGCTCGAGCAGGCGATGGACGCGCTGCGCTGCCCGCCCGGCGATGCGTCCGTGGCGATCCTGTCGGGCGGCGAGCGCCGCCGGGTCGCGCTGTGCCAACTGCTGCTCTCCGCGCCCGACCTGCTGCTGCTCGACGAGCCGACCAACCACCTGGACGCCGAGTCGGTGCAATGGCTCGAGCAGTTCCTGGCGTCGTACCCGGGTGCGGTCCTCGCCGTCACCCACGACCGGTACTTCCTGGACAACGTCGCCCAGTGGATCGCCGAGGTGGACCGCGGCCGGCTCATCCCGTACGAGGGCAACTACTCCACCTACCTGGAGAAGAAGTCCGAGCGGATGACGGTCGAGGGCCGCAAGGACGCCAAGCTGGCGAAGCGGCTCAAGGAAGAGCTGGCCTGGGTGCGCTCCGGCGCGAAGGCCCGGCAGGCGAAGTCGCGCGCCCGGTTGCAGCGCTACGAGGAGATGGCTGCCGAGGCCGAGCGCACCCGCAAGCTCGATTTCGAGGAGATCCAGATCCCGCCGGGCCCACGGCTGGGCTCGATCGTGGTGGAGGTCGACGACCTGGAGAAGGGCTTCGGCGACCGGATCCTGATCGACGACCTGTCGTTCACCCTGCCGCGCAACGGGATCGTCGGCGTGATCGGCCCCAACGGCGTCGGCAAGACCACCCTGTTCAAGACCATCGTCGGCCTCGAGAAGCCGGACAAGGGCAACGTGAAGATCGGCGAGACGGTCAAGCTGTCCTACGTCGACCAGAACCGCGGTGGGCTCGACCCGAAGAAGAACGTCTGGCAGGTGGTCTCCGACGGCCTGGAGTTCATCAAGGTCGGCAACGTGGAAATGCCCTCCCGTGCCTATGTTTCGGCGTTCGGGTTCAAGGGTCCGGACCAGCAGAAGCCGTCCGGCGTGCTGTCCGGCGGGGAGCGCAACCGGCTGAACCTGGCGCTGACGCTCAAGGAAGGCGGGAACCTGATCCTGCTCGACGAGCCGACCAACGACCTGGACGTCGAGACGCTCGGTTCCCTCGAGCACGCGCTGGAGCAGTTCCCGGGCTGCGCCGTGGTGATCTCCCACGACCGCTGGTTCCTGGACCGGACCTGCACCCACATCCTGGCCTGGGAGGGCAACGACGAGGACCCGTCACGCTGGTACTTCTTCGAGGGCAACTTCTCCGACTACGAGAAGAACAAGATCCAGCGACTGGGCGCGGACGCCGCCCGGCCGCACCGGGTGACCCATCGCAAGCTGACCAGAAGCTGACCGATTCCCCGATGGAACCGCCGCACCACCGCGTGCGCTGACCCGACTGCGGTGGGGCCGGGTGGCATAGGCTCGTCCCGGACGTCAGCGCAGAGTGGCGCGGGAAGGCGTGGAGGCCAACCAGATGATCTGGACTGATCGATGACGCAGGCCGAAGTGAGTACCCCCACCACCGAGCGGGGAATCGCCTCGTCGACACTCCAGCCCCAGCCCGGCGCTGCCGTCGCCGCAGCGGCCGCCGAGCGGCCGGATCGGGCCACCCTGATCGACGCCTACTTCCGCCAGGTCGCGACCGAGGATCAGCCCCGGTCCCCGCGGGACGTGTTGAGCATCATCGACCGGCACTGGCGGGTCGGGCAGCACCGCGCACCCGGTGAGGTCAAGATCCGGGCGTTCAACCCGCCGGCCGCACCCGACGGCGCCGCCGGGTGGAGCGATACCCGCACCGTCATCGACATCGTCAACGACGACATGCCGTTCCTGGTCGAGTCCGTCATCGGCATGTTGACCAGCGCCAACCTCACCGTGCATCGGGTACTGCACCCGATCCTGATCAGCCAGCGGGATGCGGCCGGCGAACTGCTCGAGATCACCGGCGAGTCCGGCCTCGGCGTCGAATCGCCGTTCACCGTGCGGGAATCCTGGATGCATGTACTGATCGATCGCCTCTCCGACGCCGAGCGGGCGGAGGCCATCGAGGACGTGTTGCGGCAGGCGCTGGCCGACGTCAGAGCCGTGGTGCACGACGGCGGAGCGCTGACCGGCGCGGCGGCCGCCGTCGCGGCCGAATTGCGCAACACCTTCTCGCCCCGCTCAGCGCAGGAGGTCTCCGAGACCGCCGACTTCCTCTACTGGCTGATCTCGGGAAACATGACGTTCCTGGGATACCACCGTTACGAGCGCCGCGGTCGCACCGCCGACGAGCCGCTGTCTCCGGTCGACGGCACTGGCCTTGGCATACTGCGCGATCACGGGCAGGTCATCCCGGACGATCACCTGCTCACCGCTGACGGCGGTCGACCCGCGCACCTGTTGCTCACCCAGGCCTCCACCGGCTCGGTACTCACCCGCGACGCCCGGCCGTTCGAGGCGCGGGTGCGCATCCTCGGACCCGACGGTGCCGTGATCCGCGAGCACCGGTTCCAGGGAGTGCTGACCCCGCGTGCCCTGAACGCGGAGGTCACCACCACTCCGGTGTTGCGGCTGACGGTGCAGTCGGTGCTGGCCGCGCTCGGTGCCGCGCCCGACACCTACACCGGGCAGCGCGCGATGGACCTGCTGGCCACCTATCCCCGCGCGGAACTGTTCTGGGCCGAGCCAGATCTGGTCGTGGAAGTTGTCGGCAGCGTGCTGCAACTGGCCAGCCGTCGCCGGCTGCGCGCCTTCCTGCAGCCGGATCCTTTCGGCCGGTTCGTCTCCGTGATGGTCTACCTGCCCAGGGACCGGTACACCACCGGCAACCGGCTGGCCATGCAGCAGATCCTGGTCGACGCCTTCCACGGCAAGAGCATCAGGTACACCGCCCGGGTCGGCGAATCCCTCCTCGCCGCAGTGCATTTCACCGTCAGCACCGATCCCGGGGAGCTCGTCCGGCCCGACCTGACGGCGCTCACCAAGCAGCTGCGCGGCACCATCCGCTCCTGGGAGGACCGGCTCGTCGCGGCCGTCGTCGGCGGCGACGAGGACCTGGACACCGCCGGAGCGCTGTCCCGCTACGCCGACGCGTTCGACGAGGCCTACAAGGAGAGCTACCAACCAGAGGAGGCGGTCGCCGATCTGCGCCTGCTGGACGGGCTGCAGGGACCGGACGACCTGGCGCTGACCATGGCGCCAGCAGGCGACGACGGGGTGGGGGACTGGCGGCTCAAGCTGTACGTCAACGGCGGGGCCGTGACGCTGTCCCGCGCGCTCCCGGTGCTGCAGAACCTCGGCGCGGAGGTGCTCGACGAGCGGCCCTTCGAGGTCCGGCTGTCCGACGGAAGTCATTCCCGCATCTACGATTTCGGCCTCCGCTTCCCGCAGGAGCAGGTGTCCAAGGGTGCCGGTTCGCCCGAGCTGCGCTCGCGGTTCACCGATGCTTTTGTCGCGGCCTGGAGGGGGGCGTCGGAGATCGACGGCTTCAACCAGCTGGTGCTGGCCGCCGGGCTGAACTGGAGTGAGGTCGCCGTCCTGCGGTCCTACGCGCACTACCTGCGGCAGATCGGAACCCCCTACACGCAGCGCTATGTCGAGCAGGTGCTCAACGCGCACCCGCGGCTGACCTCCGATCTGGCCCGGCTGTTCGGCATCCAATTCGACCCGGACTGGGTCCCCGCGACCGGCACAGTCGGCCCAATCGATGCGGAAACGCGACGCACGAAGGCGGACGACCTCGCCGCGGACATCACCGTGGCGCTGGACGCGGTGACCAGCCTGGATGCCGATCGCATCCTGCGCATTCTGCTCAGCCTGATCACCGCGACGTCGCGGACCAACGCCTACCGGCTGGACGCGGCGGGCGGGCGGCGGGAGTTCCTGTCCGTCAAGCTGGACCCGCACCGCGTGCCCGGCGTGCCCAAACCCGTTCCGGCGCATGAGATCTGGGTGTACTCCCCGCGGTTCGAAGGGGTCCACCTGCGGTTCGGGGACGTCGCACGGGGTGGCCTGCGCTGGTCGGACCGGCCCGAAGATTTCCGTACCGAAATCCTGGGTCTGGTCAAGGCCCAGGAGGTCAAGAACGCGGTGATCGTCCCGGTCGGCGCCAAGGGTGGCTTCGTGCTCAAGCGCGCGCCCGCCCCGACCGGCGACCCGCAGGCGGACCGGGAACGGCTGCTGACCGAGGGCACCGCCTGCTACCGGATGTTCATCGCCGGGATGCTCGATCTGACGGACAACCGGGTGGCCGGGCAGATCGTGCCGCCGGAGCCGGTGATCCGGCGGGACGGCGACGATTCGTACCTGGTGGTCGCCGCCGACAAGGGCACCGCCACCTTCTCCGACATCGCCAACGGGGTCGCCGCCGACTACCGATTCTGGTTGGGTGACGCCTTCGCCTCCGGTGGCAGCGTCGGCTACGACCACAAGGCGATGGGCATCACCGCCCGTGGCGCGTGGGAGTCGGTCAAGCACCACTTCCGTGAACTCGGCGTGGACACCCAGACCGATGACTTCAGTGCGGTCGGCGTCGGCGACATGTCCGGGGACGTCTTCGGCAACGGGATGCTGCTGTCCCAACACATCCGGCTGCTCGCCGCGTTCGACCACCGGCACGTGTTCATCGACCCCGACCCGGATATCGGCGAATCGTTCGTCGAACGGATGCGGCTGTTCGAGCTGCCGCGGTCGTCGTGGGGCGACTACGACGCGGCGGTGATCTCGGCGGGCGGCGGCGTGTGGCCGCGCACCGCGAAGTCGGTGCCGATCAGCCCGCAGATGCGATCGGCGCTGGGCCTGGCCGACGAGGTGACCGCATTGTCGCCGAGCGAGCTGATCAGGGCGATCCTGCTGGCGCCCGCCGACCTGCTGTGGAACGGCGGGATCGGAACCTACATCAAGGCGTCCACCGAGTTGAACTCCGAGGTCGGTGACAAGGCCAACGACGCCGTCCGGGTCAACGGCGAGGACCTGCGCGTCAAGGTGGTCGGAGAGGGCGGCAACCTCGGCGTCACCCAGCTCGGCCGGATCGAGTTCGCCCGCCGGGGCGGCCGGATCAACACCGACGCCATCGACAACTCCGCCGGCGTCGACACCTCCGACCACGAGGTGAACATCAAGATCGCGCTGCAGTCGCTGGTCGAGTCCGGCGAGCTGGACGAGGGCGGCCGGCGCGAGCTGTTGACCTCGATGACCGACGAGGTCGCATCCCTGGTGCTGGCCGACAACCGCGGCCAGAACAGGGTTCTCGGCGCCTCGCGGCTCCATGTGCCGTCAATGCTGTCCGTGCACGCCAGGCTGATCGAGGCGATGGTCGAGGATGGCCGGCTGGATCGGGCGCTGGAATTCCTGCCAACGCACACCCAGATCGGCGCCCGCCGGGCCGCCGGAGAGGGTCTGAGCAATCCCGAGCTGTGCGTGCTGCTGGCCTACGTGAAGTCGGGCATGGCCGCGGCCATGCTGGCCAGCGGGCTGCCGGATGAAGCCGCGTTCGCTGAGAAGCTGCCGGAATACTTCCCCCAGCAGATGCGCCGGGATTCGGCCCGGCAGGCCATCACCGCGCACCCGCTTGCCCGCGAGATCGTCACCACCGAGACGGTCAACGAGATGGTCAACCGGGCCGGGATCTCGTTCGCGTTCCGGCTGGAGGAGGAGCGCGCGTCCACCGCAGTGGATTCCGTTCGGGCGTACACCATCAGCACCAGGGTCTTCGACCTGCAGCAGGTGTGGACCGAGGTGGCGCAGCTGGACAACAAGACCTCGGCGAAATGTCAGGACACGCTGATCCTCTCGGCCCGCCGGCTGCTCGACCGGTCGGCCCGCTGGCTGCTGACCAGGCGACCGCAGCCGCTGGACGTGCTGGCCGAGGTCGCCCGCTATGCCGATCCGGTCGCCTCGCTCAGCCCGCAGATGCCGCGACTGGTCTGCGGAATCGAGGACGAGAATGTCCGTTCCGAGTCCGCGACGCTGATGGACCTGGGCGCGCCCGGCGGGCTGGCCAAGCGGGTGGCCTACTCGCTCTATACCTTCAGCCTGCTCGACATCGTGGACACTGCCGCGGAAACCGGGCGCGCGCTCGACGAGTGCGCCGAGCTGTACTTCGCGCTCTCCGCGCACCTGGACTTCGATCGGATGCTGTCCGCGGTCAGCGACCTGGATCGGGGTGATCGCTGGCACGCGCTGGCGCGCCAGGCCCTGCGTGACGACCTCTACCAGTCACTGCGGCTGCTGTCCGCCGACGTGCTGTCCACCACATCGGCCGAGCAAGACGCGTTCGCCAAGATCGACCAGTGGGAGAGCGAGAACGCCTCGCGGCTGGCCCGGGCGCGCCGGACCCTGGGTCAGATCGCCGCGGCGTCGGCCGGCGATCTGGCGGCGCTGTCGGTGGCCGCCAGGGAGATCCGGACGATGATCCGCTGACCCGGCTCCGTCAGGGTCGGATCGGTCCGGCAACTGCCCGGCCACTGCCCGGCCGTCACACCGGGAGGCACCGGTGCGGCAGACTGCTGCGGGGAACAGCAACGGGAGTGTGACGTGGGTCAACGGTATGTGACATCGGTGCGGGTGCGGTGGTCGGACCTTGACGCGTTCGGGCACGTCAACAACGCCAAGACGATCACTTTGCTGGAGGAGGCCAGGGTCGACTGGCTGTTCACCGAGGCGGCAAGACACGGTATCGAGAAACTCACCGAGGGCATCGTGGTCGCCGAGCTGGAGATCCAGTACCAGCGGGCGATCGGCTTCAACCTGCCGGTGTGCATCTCCATGGGGCTGACCAAGCTGGGCAACGCCTCGTTCACCATCGACTACATCGTCACGGTGGCAGGCGCGACCGCGGCGACCGCTTCGACGGTGCTGGTCCCGGTGGATCCGGCGACGTTCCGGCCGCGCCGGATGGACGAGAAGGAGCGGGCCTACCTCTCCCGTTTCCTGCCCGCCGGCTCGGCGGCATGATGGCGCGGCTTCGGCCCGCCGACGCCGCCGAGCGTGATGACGCCGCCGCCTTCACCGGCCGGGTGGCCCGCTGGGATCCGATGGGGCTGGTCCGGCTGCGGGCGGATGGCGATCGGGTGCGGCTGTGGGCGGGCACGCCGTTCGACGCGCTGGTCACCCGCGCGGTGCACGCGACCCTGAACCCGTCGGACGTCACCGTGTACGCCGGCAACCTGCTGTCGGCACTCGCGGTGTCGGCAGTACCGGAGGTCGACCCTGGGCCGAGCGCCGACGCGGCGTGGCGCTCGCAGCTGCCGCCGGCCGCCGGCTGGGTGGTGGTCGACCACGTGCCCGCCGCGGTGCTGGCGACGTTGGCGCAGGAAGGCGCCACCGGCGCGAAGGACCGCCCGGGGCCGGCTGGTGGCGCATCGACGGCGCTGCTGGACACCGAGGTGCTGACCGTCTCCGGCTCGGGAATGCGGGTCGCGCTGACGCTGCGCGTGGTGTTCGCGTTGTCCGGCATGGGTTTTGCGCCCGCCGATCCCGATGAGATGGTGCGGGTCAGTGCGACGGACGCGTGGGCGCGGATCGACGCCAGGTACGGCGCCGTGGTGCGGCGGCGGCACGCGCTGCTGCCGCTGCTGGTGTAGCTGGTTCCGCTGCTCGGGTAGCAAGTCGGCTGGG
>DASQFG010000029.1:0-1519 GCA_035633315.1 Nakamurella sp.
AGGGAAGGGGTCATGTACACGCATCCGTACCTCTTGGATCGTCTGCATGCCGTGCGCGAGCACGACATGCTCGAGGCAGCGCGGCGGGCCAGGCTCGTCAGGGCGCTCGAGGTTGCCTCCGCGACCGAATCCAGGCCGAACCTCTGGGTGCGAGCGCGCCATCAGCTGGCGCGGTTCGCTCCGCACCATCGGGCGCCGCGGCGTCGCATCATGCCCGCCTGACGGCGCGCCGGTACCGAGGATTTTCGGTCCGCACCGATGCGCACGGCCGGCATGCGTCGGTCTGGGGGGTGGTGGGGGGTTGGTCCGCCGATCGATCAGAGGTGCCGGCGTTCGGGTCGACCGCTGCGTCAGTGTCAGCGCCATGACGTCCCTCCGTGTAAGCCCGGCGATGCTGGTAGACCGCGTCGCCGGCGTTGCACTCGGCGCGCCGGATCTCGGGATACGGTCGATCGAGCGCCTGGGACATCGGGCGCTGGTCGAGGGCGCGATCGCCGTCGGCACCCCGATCGGCGTCGTCGTACCGGTACGCCCTACCGGTGCGTCACTGATCCGCGGTATGCCGTCGCCGGGCCGTTGACGGTTCCGCTGATCGCCGGGTTGCCCACCTCATCGCGCCGGCGCCCAATTCCGGAGTGTTCACCCGCCCGATGGAGCACGGCACGAGTTCGGCGGGTCGTTCTGCGCACGACGCGCGATATCCGGATCCGGCAGGAATGGGGAAAGCGGCGTTCACGGATCGGCGTCAATTGCTCTTCCGTGCGCGGGTTGACCCGTCCGTGCGCCGCCTGGTCACTCTAGTTCTGGCCGGTTCCTACCCGGCAGATGGTCGCCCGGCCCACTGGCAAGTCCCCACCAAGCCCGAAAGTGTTGCGCAGGTGAGAGAATCCTCGTTGGGGGGTAGGGTGATCGGTAGGCGGGTCGGAAGCAGGGACGCTGCGTCGGGACCGTTGGCTGATCCGCTTCCCGAGCGGAGTCGAGAATTTCACCGTAGAGGGACCTTCGACCCTGTACTCCGCAGTTTTCCGCGCTGAACAATTACCGAACGTATCGAAGTGGCGGAGCGTGACCGTAAAGCCCAGATGGGGAAAAGGAGGAAACCGGTGAGCCCTACTGTGGGATCGCGACAGCGACTCGCACCGACAGCGGGAGTGGCGAGCGGTCGCACACCGACCGAGACCGGCGGATTGCCGCAGCAGGTGTTTCCTCGAACGAGCGGCGAGAACGACCACCGCATCTACGAGGGCGCTGCTGCCGAGGAGTTGTGGGATGCCCTGGCCCGGGCGAGGGAGCACTATGCTCCCCTGGTTCTGACCGCGGCCGAAGAAGCGCTGCTGGCTTTCTACCGCCCGCTGGCACGGGAGATGGCCGGCAGCAGCGGCGTCGTCGGGGTGGATTCCAGGATCGCCGAGCACACCGCCGAGGTCGCCCTTACTCAGGCGATCGTCGGATGGGACCAACGCACCAGCGAAGGCTTCGACGGATACGCCTGCGCGGCGATGGCTTTCCGGCTGATGGA
>DASQFG010000030.1:0-4558 GCA_035633315.1 Nakamurella sp.
CGTCAGAGCGGCAACTGGCCGGCCAGTTCGACGATGAACCTGCTCAGTTCGAGCCGGCTCGCGATCTCCGCCGCCGGCGTCCGGTCCAGCCGGTCGAAGGGGATCGAGGTGAAGGCCGACCGCACCACCAGGTTGCCGATCTCGGCCGCTCGCACGTCATCGAGTCGCACCGATCCCCCGCCGGCCGCGAACCCGGCGGTGAACGCCGGAGCCAGCGCGGCGTGTATCTCGGGCAGCTGCTGCACCGGCATCTCGCCCGCGTGCACCAGCCCGACAAGAAGCTGGCCGAGGTCCGATCCGATGGCCAGCGGGCACTGGAATGCGATGTCGATGGCCACCAGGCTGTCCGGATCGTCACGGGGTACCAGCAGGTTCTGCGGGCTGGCGTCCCCATGGGGCAGTGCCTGCGGCAGGCCGTCGAGCAGATCGAGGATCGCAGGGACTTGCGGCGCCAGCTCGAGGAGCTCGCCGCGGACCTGCCGTCCCAGCGGCGTGTCCAACGACGGGTGCCGCCACACACCGCTGTCCCGCAGCGCGAACAGCGCGCCGGTCACCGGACCGTCGACGTACTTGCGGGCACCGTACCCGGCGGGCACCCCGCAGCTCGCGAGAAGCGCTGCATCGCAACGGTTCGTGGCCAGCCTGCCGAGCAGCCGGGCTGCCCTGGCGAATCGGTGGACGGACCACCTCTCGTCGCTGACGGCGACGTCCTGCATCCAGACCGCGACCCGGTCGTCGGGTAGTTCGACCAGCCGGTACAGCCGGGGAACCCGCAGCCCCTCGGGCAGGGCGGCCAAGAATTCCGGGTCCCAGGCCGCCAGCTCGGCCCGCCATGGGAAGCTGTCGGTGAACTCGGCGCGAACATCGACAGGCACCCGGTCCAGACCCGCCCAGTGCCGTGGATGCTGCAGCACCTTGAGAAACACCGACCAGTCCTCGCCATCGGTGGTGCGGCCCCGAACCCGGAGCAACGCAGCGGTAGCCGGTGACCCCGCCTCGTAGGCCACCGGCTCCACCGCCCACCGGGCCACGGCAACCTCTCGGTGGAGCGCGGTCGCCACCATCTCGGCGAGCTCGTCCTCACGCGGCCGCGCGTCACCCAGCAGGTCCGAGGTCGTTTCCATCGTCTGCACCACGGCCGACCTCCACTGATCACACGCTAGTGGCTATCACTAGTGGCCGCCTCTAGTAGAGTGCACCGGCATGGGCGGTGTCAAGAAGGTCTCTCGTCTGGAACGAACAGCGACGACCAGGCGACGGATGCTGGACGCGGCCTATGACCTGTTCTGCGAGCAGGGTTTTCGCGCCACCACCATGGACGCGATCGCGCAGCGCGCCGGAGTGGCGGTCCAGACGCTGTATTTCACCTTCCACACCAAGGACGCGCTGTTGCAGGAGGTGCACAACCGGACCGTCCTGGGCGAGGAGGCAATTCCGCCGGACCGCCAGGCCTGGCGGCTCGCCGCTGAGCGGGAGCCGGACATCCGACGCAGCGTCGCGTTGACCGTCGACGGCACTGCCACTGTGCTGGGTCGCGTCGCGCCGATGATCCCGGTTTTCCACGCTGTCTCCGCGGACCCGGCCGGCGCGATCTACCGACACGGGGAGGAACTGCGCCGGCGCGGATACGCGGATCTGGCCGACGAACTCGTCGGCAAGGCTCCGTTGCGGCCGGACATCAGCAAGCAACGCGCGAACGACCTGCTGTTCGTCCTGCTCGGGCCGGAGATCTACCGATCGCTGGTGATCGAGGCGGGATGGACCCACGAACAATGGGCCACCTGGACCACGAACGCCCTGCTCAGGGACCTCTTCGGGCTGCAGCCGGACACCCCCTGAAGCAGCCGGCGAATTCCGTCACAGGGAGTCAGCGGGTCGCCGCCCACTCCCGGTCGACGGCGATCACGGCGCGCAGCGCGCCGATTTGCTCGGCGACCCGGACCGGCGCGGTGCCGCCCAGCCCGTCGCGGGAGGCCATCGACCCGGCGACCGTCAGCACCGACCGCACCTGCGGCGTCAGCGCGGGGTTCACCGTGTGCAGCTCGGCGTCGGTGAGCTCGTCGAGTTCCCGCCCGGTCGACTCGGCCAGCGCCACGCACTGGCCGGCCGCCTCGTGCGCCACCCGGAACGGGACCCCTTGCCGCACCAGCCATTCGGCGATGTCGGTAGCCAGCGAGAACCCCCCCGGGGCCATCGCCGCCATCCGGTCCACGTCGAAGGTCAGCGTCGCGGTCATCCCGGTGACCGCGGGCAGCAGGATCTGCAGCTGGGTCACCGAGTCGATCAGCGGCTCCTTGTCCTCCTGCAGGTCCCGGTTGTAGGCCAGCGGCAGGCCCTTCAACGTGGCGAGCAGCCCGGTCAGATTGCCGATCAGCCGGCCGGCCTTGCCGCGCGCCAATTCGGCGATGTCCGGGTTCTTCTTCTGCGGCATGATCGACGATCCGGTCGCGAACGAGTCGTCCAGCCGGGCATAGCCGAATTCGGCGGTGGTGAAGACGATGACCTCCTCGGCCCACCGGGACAGGTCCACCGCCAGCATGGCGAACACGAAAGCGAGTTCGGCGGCGAAGTCCCGGGAAGCGGTGCCGTCGATGGAATTGGCCACCGCGCCGGACATTCCGAGTTCCGCCGCCACCCAGGCCGGGTCCAGGCCGAGCGAGGATCCGGCCAGCGCGCCCGACCCGTACGGGGAGATCGCCGCGCGCCGGTCCCAATCCCGGATCCGGTCCACGTCGCGGGTCAGCGCCTGCGCGTGGGCGGCCAGGTGGTGGGCCAACAGCACCGGCTGGGCGTGCTGGAAATGTGTCCGGCCGGGCATCGCCGCGGCCGGATGCGCGTCAGCCTGGGCGAGCAGCGCCTCCTGCAGGTCCAGCACCATCCCGGCCACGGTGCGCGCGTGGTCGCGCAGGTACAGCCGGTAGAGCGTGGCGACCTGGTCGTTGCGGGACCGCCCGGCCCGCAGCTTGCCACCGATGACGAAGCCGGCCCGGTCCAGCAGGCCGCGTTCCAGCGCGGTGTGCACGTCCTCGTCGTCGAGGTGCGGGTGAAACTCCCCGGACGCCACATCCGCGGCGAGAAGGTCCAGCGCGGAGAGCATCTCGGCCAGCTCGGCGTCGGTGAGCAACCCGGCCCGGTGCAGCACCCTGGCGTGCGCACGGGAGCCGGCGATGTCGTACGGCGCCAGCACCCAGTCGAACTGCGTGGACACGCTCAGCGCCGCGAGCTCGGGTGACGGGCCGCCGGTGAACCGGCCGCCCCACAGCTTCATCGTTGGTTGGCCGGGGCTCGGCGGGACCTGCTCAGAGGTCACCGGGATTCCGAGACCCGCAGGTCGCGGGCGGTGGTCATCTTGGTGTTCAGCCCCCAGAGCTGGACGAAACCCTTGGCCAGCGACTGGTCGAAGGTGTCCTGCGCGTCGTAGGTCGCCAAGCTGAAGTCGTACAGGGACTCCTCGGACCGCCGGCCGGTGACGACCGCGGTGCCGTGCGCCAGCGTCATCCGGATCTCGCCCGAGACATGTTGCTGGGTATCGCGGATGAAGGCGTCCAGCGATCGCTTGAGCGGGGAGAACCACAGGCCGTCGTAGACCAGCTCGGTCCAGCGCTGGCCCACGGCCTGCTTGAACCGGGCCTGCTCGCGTTCGACGGTGACGTTCTCCAGCTCACGATGGGCAACCAGCAGCGCGAGAGCCCCTGGCGCCTCGTAGATCTCGCGGGACTTGATGCCGACCACCCGGTCCTCGACCATGTCGATCCGGCCGATGCCCTGCGCGCCCGCGCGGCGGTTCATCTCCTCGATGGCCTGCAGCATGGTCACCGGCCGACCGTCGATGGCCACCGGTGCGCCCTGGTGGAAGGTGATCAGCACCTCATCGGGTTCCCTTGGGGTGGCAGGATTCTCGGTGTACTCGTAGAGGTCCTCGATCGGTCCGTTCCAGATGTCTTCCAGGAAGCCCGTTTCCACCGCGCGTCCCCAGACGTTCTGGTCGATCGAATACGGGTTCACCCGGCTGGTCTGGATCGGCAGGTCCCTCTCCTCGGCGAAGATGATCGCCTTGTCCCGGCTCATCCCGGAATCCCGCACCGGGGCAAGCACTTTCAGATCCGGACCGAGGGCGCCGATGGACACCTCGAAACGCACCTGGTCGTTGCCCTTGCCGGTGCAGCCGTGCGCAACGGTGTGCGCGCCGAAATCCTTGGCCGCCTGCACCAGGTGTTTGACGATCACCGGCCGGGACAGGGCGGACACCAGCGGGTACCGCTCCATGTACATGGCGTTGGCCTGCAGCGCGGGCAGGCAGTACTCGTCGGCGAACTCGTCGCGCATATCGGCGACCACGGCCTCGACCGCACCGCACGCCAGCGCGCGCTGCCGGATGGTCTCCATGTCCTCGCCGCCCTGACCGACGTCACCGGCCACGGCGATCACCTCGGCGCCGGTGGCGTGCGAGATCCAGCCGATGGCCACCGAGGTGTCCAGTCCGCCCGAGTAGGCAAGGACGATCCGCTCTGTCATCTGGTGGTGCTCACCTTCTGGTCGGTATCCCTGAGATGTTCTG
>DASQFG010000031.1:0-5635 GCA_035633315.1 Nakamurella sp.
GGTGGTCAAGGCGCGGGACCTCTCCGGCGCCGCCGGGCTGCTCTACCGGCGCAACTCCCTCACCGGTGGGGTCGAGGCTGTCCCACGTTCCGGGTCCTGGGGCGGGCTCAACGAGGCCCTGCACGCCCAGTAGCCCGCGCCTCCTTTTTGGCGCGGATCAACTTCGCCAGCGCGGCTCAACCGGTTGACTCCTGTCACACGCGTCCCACAACCCTCGACTTTGTCCGCGCCGGGGATGTTGATCCGCGCCCAACAAGGGCGCCGTCGGGACGCCGGCCGGTCAGCTCCCGGGGCCCGCCTGGCGTAGCGACCGCGACCGCAACCCCGGGAGCACGGCCGCGATGCGCTCCATGTCGACATCGCGGTGGACCAATTCGGCGCCGCTGCGGTGCGCGACCGCCGCAATCAAACAATCGATCATCGATCGAACGGTGTGGCCGCCACGACGCACCGCACGGTAGATGTCGGCGGCGAGTTCAAAATCGGCATCCGGCTCGAGGTTGATCGCGGGCAGACCCGACAGCGTCCGTTCGATTTTTCGGCGAGCCAGATCGTCACCGGTCAACCGCAGCTCCATCAGAACCGGCGCGCAGATCGCCACCGTCTGAGGTTGCTCGGACAGCAGCCGCCGGAGTTCCCACCTGGCGGCGGAATCCGAACGCCGGAGAAACTCCACCCAGACGGAGGAATCGACGAGAATCAGCCCTTGGTCTCGTCGAGCTTGTCCACCCACGTGAGGTCCTCGTTCCTGATCTCGTCGAGGTCCAGGTCGAAACCAATGCCTTCCAGAGCAAGCAGCTCCTCAACCGAAGCCACCCGCCGAACGGCCTTGCGCAGGGCGAAGTCCACGGCCTCCCGCTTGGTCTTCAGGCCGTTCTGTTCCATCACCGCGGTGACGAGCTCGTCATCGATGTCGATGTTGGTGCGTGTCATACACCAAGCCTACACATCACCCCTGACCAGCGCCGCATCGGCGGGTCGGTCAGCTCCGGCGCGCAGGTACGGAATACTCGTCTGGTGCCCCCGCGAACCCGACGACGCGCCAGTCCGCGGCCGGCGCCCGTCGTTCATCAGGACTTGTACAGCGAGGCGAGCCTGCGGGCTGCGCGCGCCGAGACCAACGGGCACGCGACCCATCCCCCGAAAGGCCGCACCCGGTCCGCGGACGCCGCCGTCACACCCGCCATCACAACCACCGACTCGAAGGCGGCGACGCCAGTCCGGCGGCGTCGTGCGACGAAGCCCCCGCACGACGGTGCCGATATCGCCGGCCTCGGCACGGTCACCGGCGACGCGCACTCCCACGACCCCGCTGCCGACCAGGCGCGCGACGAAGACTCGATCATCGACGAGGACGCGGCCGATCACCCCACGCTGGCGCCCCCGCGTCCCGCGCCCCGCCGTCCAGGGCTGATCCCGACCGACATCGCCGACACCATCGGACCCGTCCTGGGCAAGGCCGTTTCCGACATCAAGGCGCACGAGGACGGCAGCCGGCGCGGCGGCGACATCGAGGACGTGCACAAGATGCGGGTCGCCACCCGGCGGCTGCGCGCGTACCTCAAGGCTGCCCGCCCTGCGCTGGACCGCACCGCGACGGACCGGCTGCGGGAAGACGTCAAGGAGCTGGCCGGGACGCTCGGCGTCATCCGGGATCACGACGTGATGATCCAGCAGTTGCACCACGAGGCCGCCAAGCTGGGCGACCCGGACACCGGTGCGCTGGAGCACCTGATCACCCGCCTCGACCGCGAGCGGGTCACCGGCCGGGACCAGTTGATCACCGAACTCGACGACCCGTCCTACGGCGCGCTGCTCACCGAACTGCAGGAGGCCGCCCAGCAGCCCCCGGTCGCCGATCCGTGGGCCGATCTGCACGAGTTGGCCGCCGCGGAATGGCTGACGCTGGACAAGGCGCACCGCAGGCTGCACCGCCGCTACGGCAACGACCCGCCGAACGACGACCTGCACGAGCTGCGGATCTACGGCAAACGAGCCCGCTACGCCGCCGAGCTGCTGCACGAGAAGGGTTCGGTGGCAGCGTTTCTCGAGGCGCTCGCCGAGTTCCAGGAGGTGCTGGGCAATCACCAGGACGCCTGGGTGCTGGAGGACCGGCTGCGCGAACTGGTGGACGAATCCAATGATCCCCACGCCGGTATCGCGGCCGGCCGGGTGATCCAGGGCTGTCACGAGCGGCGGATCGCGGCCAGGGCCGCCTACCCGGCGGCCTGGAAGAAGGCCGCGGCAGCGGGCGCGAAGGCATTCGCGATCTGACCTGACGACGACCCGGCGTCCGCCCGGATCACTGCGGACACCAATCGAACACCCAAGCGTTCACTCGGAGCATCGGGCCGAATAGAGCGGCCACATCATCCGCCCTGATCCTGCTCAGCTGCTATCGGCGGCGCCCGGACCCCCGCAGCCGCTTCGCGGCGGATTCAATCCGCTCGTCGCTGGCCGTGAGCGCGACGCGGAAGTACTGCGCGCCCGCCGGTCCGTACACGGTGCCGGGGGCAACCAGGATGCCGCGCTCGGCGAACCAGTCGACGGAGGTCATCGCCGGCTCGCCCCTGGTGCACCACAGGTACAGCCCGGCTTCGGACTGCACCTGCACCCGCGCGTCGTCCAGCGCATCCATCAGGATCTCCCGGCGTTTGCCGTACCGGCTGCGCTGCGCCAGCACGTGGCCGTCGTCGGCCAGCGCGGCCGCGGCGGCCGCCTGGATGGGCGAGGGCACCATCGCGCCGAGATGGCGGCGGAGCGCGATCAACCCGGCCACCAAAGCGGGGTCGCCGCTGACAAACCCGGCGCGGTAGCCGGCCATGTTCGACCGCTTGGACAGCGAGTGCACGGCGAGCAGCCCGGTGTGGTCGCCGTGGCTGACGTCCGGGTCCAGCACCGAGACGGGGGTCGATTCCCAGCCGAGGTCGATGTAGCACTCGTCGGACGCGACGATGGTCCCCCGACTCCGCGCCCATGAAACGACCTTGGCCAGGTGCTCGGGCGGCAGAACCTTCCCGGTCGGGTTGGACGGCGAGTTCAGCCACAGCAAGGCGACCCGGTCGGGACCGATCGCGGTGAGCGAGTCGGCGCGGGTCACCGTCGCACCGGCCATCAGCGCGCCGATCTCGTAGGTCGGGTAGGCCAATTCGGGAATGACGACAACGTCGCCCTTGCCGATTCCCAACTGCGCCGGCAGCGAGGACACCAACTCCTTGGACCCGATGGTGGGCAGCACGTTCACCGGGTCGAGGTCGGGCACCCCGTGCGCCCGTCCCAGCCAGGCGCTGTACGCCCGGCGCAGCGCGGCGGTGCCGTGCACCGTCGGGTAGCCGGGAGCCTCCGAGGCGTCGCCAAGGGCCGTCCGCACCGGCAGCGGCACCCGGTCGACGGGGGTGCCGATCGAGAGGTCGACCAGCCCCTCGGGATGCGCGGCGGCGATGTCGCGAGCGGGTAGCAGGCTGTCCCAGGGGAAGTCGGGCAGCCGGCTGACCGGGCTCGACGACCGGCCGCCGGCGTTCGATCCCCCCGTGGGACTGCCGGATGGTCGACCGGCGGCCCGCGCGGCCACCCCGCTCGACCGGTCGTCGGCGGCCGGGGTCAGTGCTCCTCCCCCATCGGGGGCAGCGCGGCGATCAGCGGATCGTCCTTGTTGATCTTGCCGACCTTGGACGCGCCACCGGGCGAGCCGAGATCGTCGAAGAAGTCGACGTTCGCCCTGGTGTAGTCGGCCCATTCGGCCGGCACGTCGTCCTCGTAGAAGATCGCTTCCACCGGACAGACCGGCTCGCAGGCACCGCAGTCCACGCACTCGTCGGGATGGATGTACAGCATCCGGCCACCCTCGTAGATGCAGTCGACGGGACACTCCTCGACGCAGGCGCGATCAAGGACGTCCACACACGGCAGGGCGATCACATACGTCACATTCGTTCTCCACGCTTGGGTCGGCACGCCAGTATCGCGACCGACAAGTAGGGACAAGTATTACCCGCGCGGCGGTGTCCGCCGAACCGGGCCGGTGCCTCGCCTCGGTGGTGTTCGCCACCCTCACCTCAGCCGGGTGAATCCGCGTCACCCGGTCCGGCCCGCTCACCGGCGAGCCTGGTTCTCAGCCGGTCGCCCCAGAGCAGACCGATGGACGCGGCCGCAGCCAGCGAGCCCAGCCCCAGCAGCACCATCACCCGCCACTGGCCGGTGGCGACGGCGAACGGCACGCCGCCAAGGATCGCGTTCCTGGTGAGCACCAGCCACACCGACACGCCGAACCAGGCGGCGGCCGGCAGGAAGGCCGCCGACAGCGAGTCGGTCAGCCGGTAGCAGGCGCGCGGGCCCCACCACATGGCAGCCACCCCGATCGCAGCGCTGATCGGCAGCGGGATCGTCCCGATGTACAGCGGCAGATAGACGACGCCCAGCAGGGCCGCCCAGCCGGCCAGTGCGGTGATCCACAGCACCAGCAGCCAGTCGACCGCACGCCCGAGCGGCCCTGCCCCATCAGCGTTCTCGAGCGCCGCGGGATCGGCCACGGCCTCTTTCGAATCCCGTGCTGTGACGGTCCGCGGGAGATCCCGTGCGTCCGTCATGACTGCCCTGATGACGAACCCGCCGCGGAACCCGCCGCAGCGCCGGCCCCTTCGGCGAATGGATCTGCGAGCCCCGCGAACACGTCGGACGCCGGCGCACCATCCGGACCGGCCGGCACCGGATCACCGGCGAGCACACGGTAGTACTCATGGTCGGCCAGCGGTTGGCCGAAGCCGTTGGACAGGGCGAACCCGGTGGCCGCGGCACCGCCGAAGAGTGTCACCTGCGTGGCATGTGCTGCCAGCGCGGCCCGGCGCTGCCCGGACCACCGCGTCACCGGCACGGCCACCGCGACAACGGCGTCGTCGATCAGCGAACCCAGGTCGGCAGCCGGCACGCGGCGGTAGGGGGCCCGGATCTCCAGCGCAGCCAACGCCGCCGTGAAGGCCGCGGCCGGGCGCACCACCCCGAGCACCCTGGGCACCCGCCAGCTCGCCGCGACCACGGCTGCCATCGCGACCTGGTGTGCGGCGACGTGATCGGGATGGCCGTAGCCGCCGTCGGCGTCGTAGGTGAGCAGCACCAGCGGCCTGGTCTCCTCGATCACGTCGACCAGCCCGGCAACCGCGCGAGCGTGGTCGGGGCCGCCCACGGCAGCCCGGGCGAACGCCCGGGGGTGCGCGGCCGACGGCGTCCCGGCCATCCCCGAATCGCGGAAAGTGCCGAGCCCGCAGAGCATCCGGTGGTCGGCGAGGCCCAACGCCGCGCAGGCGGAGCGCAGCTCGGTGTACCGGTAACCCCCGAGCTGGTCGGCCCGATCGGCGGTCAGCCCCGCGAGCTCGTCACCGATGACCTCGCCCTGTTCACCCAGCGTCGCCGTCACGAGCGTAACGCGCGCGCCGGAGGCCACCGCACCGGCCAGTGTGCCTGCCATGGTGAGCGACTCGTCATCCGGGTGCGCGTGCACAGCGAGCAGGCGGTGGGTCACAGCGACGAGCTTAGGAGACTAACCCCCGGTGACCGTGCTGCCGCCGGCGCGTTCGGGAGCCGACTGCTCCGCGGCCGCCGCCGCGGCATACTCGGCCAGGCGCGCCGCGTCCTCATCCGT
>DASQFG010000032.1:0-3568 GCA_035633315.1 Nakamurella sp.
ACCGGATTTCGCTGCTCGCAGCAGGGTTTTCGCCTGCCGGCGGAAGTGGTCCAGGTTCGGGTTGTTGGGCAGCGAAGGCATCCAAACCCCTTCCGGACGAACCCGATGTCCGCTCGATCGGGCCGGAAAGGGGCCGATGAGCGTGCTTGATTTCCCAGGTCCAGCTCAGCTGGTGTCCTCTGGAATCAGGGCGCGGGAGGCGCCCTGGACGCCGGTGGAAAGGATACCCCCGGCGGGTTCGTACGCTGGTGGGCATGCCGGTCGCCATTCGCGTCATCCCGTGCCTGGACGTCGCCGAGGGCAGGGTGGTCAAGGGCGTCAACTTCGTCGGCCTGGTCGACGCCGGCGACCCCGTCGAACTGGCCCGCCGCTACGACGCGGAGGGCGCCGACGAGCTGACCTTCCTGGACATCACCGCCACCAGCGACAACCGGCGCAGCGCCTACGACATGATCCGGCGCACCGCCGAGCAGGTCTTCATCCCGCTCACCGTCGGCGGCGGGGTCCGCACCACCGACGACATCGACGCGCTGCTCCGCGCCGGCGCGGACAAGGTGTCGATCAACTCGGCCGCGGTGGCCCGGCCGGAGTTCCTGTCCGAGGCCGCGAACCGGTTCGGCTCGCAGTGCGTGGTGATCGCTATCGACGCCCGCCGGGTGACCGGGACCGTCGCGGTGGGTTGCCCGTCCGGGTTCGAGGTGACCACCCACGGCGGGCGCCAGGGCACCGGGATCGACGCCGTACAGTGGGCGGAGCGGGCCGAGGCCGCGGGGGCCGGGGAAATCCTGCTGACGTCGATGGACGCCGACGGCACCAAGGACGGATTCGACACGCAGATGTTGACGCAGATCCGTGCCGCGGTCGGTGTTCCGCTGATCGCCTCGGGCGGGGCCGGTGCCCTCGACCATTTCCCGGCGGCGATCGCGGCCGGCGCGGACGCGGTGCTGGCCGCGTCGGTGTTCCACTTCAGCCAGCTGCGGATCGACGACGTCAAGGCTCAACTGGCCGAAGCCGGATACCCGGTGCGCCGGCCGCTGTCGGTGATCCGGCCGTGAGCACCGTCGATCTGCCGTCGTCGGCACTGCCGTCCTCCGCCGAGGAGTTTGTGTCCTCGCTCGCCTACAACGACGCCGGACTGGTGTGCGCGGTGGTGCAGCAGTTCGACAGCAAGGAAGTGTTGATGGTGGCGTGGATGGACGCCGACGCGCTCCGCCGGACACTGACAACCGGTCGGGGAACATACTTCTCGCGGTCCCGACGGGAGTACTGGGTGAAGGGGGAGACGTCCGGGAACACCCAGCGGGTCATCGAGGTGCGGCGGGATTGCGACGGGGACACCCTGCTGGTGCTGGTGGATCAGACCGGGGTGGCCTGCCACACCGGTACCCGCACGTGTTTTGACGGCATCCCGGCGGTGCAGCCGAACTGACCCGATCGAGCGGCACCCGATGAGGATCAATCCAGTCGGCGGCGCAGGAAGTCCAGCGAGGTGATGACGCTCATCTGCCGCACCTGTTCGCGCTGACCCGGCAGCCGCGCCGTCGTGGTGTGCACCGCGTCGCCGATCGCCAGCCCGATGCAGACGGTGCCCACCGGCATCCCGTCCTGCTCGGCCGGACCGGCGACGCCGGTGAGCGCCAGACCCACGGAGCTGTCCAGCACCCGCCGCGCGCCCAGCGCCATCTGACCGGCCGTGTCCTCGCTGACGACCGGACCGGGCGTCACGCCGAGCAGATCGAACTTCACCTCGCTGGCGTAGGAGACGATGCTGCCCCGCAGCACATCGCTGGCCCCGGCGATGCCGGTCAGTCGGGCGGCGACCAGCCCGCCGGTGACCGACTCGGCCAGCCCCAACGTCCACCCGCGTTCCCGCAGGCGTTGCAGGACAACCGATTCCATGGTGTCGTCGTCATACCCGAACACCCGGTCGCCGACGACCTCCTCCACTCGCCGCGACCATTCCGCCAGTAGTGTTGCGGCGGAATCGGTGTCGGAAGCCTTGGCCGTCAGCCGGACCTTCAGTCCCTCCCAGCCGCTGGCCAGGAACGCCAGGGTGGGGTTGCCAACCGCGTCCAGCTCGTCGATGATTCCGGAAAGCCTTTCGCCGAGCCCGCTTTCGCTCTCACCCCAGGTGCGCAAGGTGCGGCTGAAGATCACCGCAGCGTCCCCGCTACGGCCGTGCAGGTCCGGCAGGATCGCCCGCTCGAGCATGTCCTTCATCTCGTGCGGCACGCCCGGCACCGCGTAGAGCACCTTCTGCTGGCCGTCCATGCTGACCGGGCAGATCAAACCCGGTGCGGTGCCACGGGTCTGGGCGATCACGGTGGCGCCTGCCGGGACCATTGCCTGCCGCAGGTTGTTGTCCGGCATGTACCGGCCGCGGGCTTCGAACATCGCGCGGATGCGGTCCGCAACGTCCTGGTGCAACTCGAGTGCGATGCCCATCACGGCCGCGATCGCCTCGCGGGTCAGGTCGTCATGGGTAGGACCGAGGCCACCGCAGACGATGACGGCGTCAGCGTGTGCCAGGGCATCGTGCACGGCGGCGGCGACCCTGCCGAGGTTGTCGCCGACCTTGACCTGGAGCAGTGAGTCGAAGCCGTGCGCGGCCAGTTGTTCGCCGATCCACGAAGAGTTGGTGTCGACGATCTGGCCGAGCAACAACTCGGTGCCGACGGCGACGACGTCGACGCGCATGTCAGACCACCGGCCGGCAGGCGGAGAGCCGTTCGGCCATCTCGCGCACCACGTGGTGCGGGGTCGCCAGGTTCAGCCGGAGGTGCCCAGGTTCCCCGCAGGCGCGGCCGTTGACTCCCAGGACACCCGCGAGCTTCTTGACATCGGCGGGGTCGCAGCCGGTGGGTCGCAGGTCGAGCCAGCCCAGGTACGTGCCCTCCGGTGGTCGAAACGTGGCTTCCGGCAGGGATTCCGCAAGCGTCTGGGCGAAGATCGCCCGCCCGCGGTCGAGGTAGTCCACCACCGCGGCCAGGTGGTCGGCGCCCTCGGTGTAGGCGGCGACGGTCGCGACCGCGCCGAGCGGTGACGCCCCGTGCGCCACTTCCGGGTCGGTCTTCGCCCACCTGGCCCTGGCATTCTCGCCGGTCAGGATCAGCTGCGCGCAGGCCAACCCGGGCACGTTCCAGGCCTTTGAAGCAGAGGTTGCGGTGACGGTGTGGCCCGCGGTGATCGCCGAGAGCGACGCGTATGGCAGATGGGTGTGCCCCGGATAGACCAGGCCGGCATGGATCTCGTCGGCGAACACCGTCGCACCGGAAGCGTGCACGACCGCGGCCAGCGCGTGCAGTTCGGCCGCGCTGAACACCCGGCCGGTCGGGTTGTGCGGATTGGTCAGCACCAGCACCGCACCCGGTCGCAGAACCCGGGCCAGGTGATCAAGATCGAGTGCATACCCATTGGCGCCCAACGACATCGGCGCGGTGATCAACGGCCAGCCCAGGGCTATGGGCAACCTCAGGAACGGCATGTAGGCCGGTGTCGGCAGTACTACAAGCGGGTCGGGATCCAGCAGATGACGGACGGTCTGCTCGAGGGCGTTCATCACGTCGGG
>DASQFG010000033.1:0-3802 GCA_035633315.1 Nakamurella sp.
GTTCGGTGACGTGGACGGGCCGTTCAGCTTCCGGATCGTGGAAGGTACCGGGGTGTACGAGATCCCGGTCGGCCCGGTGCACGCCGGGATGATCGGCCCCGGTCATTTCCGGTTCTCCGTGGTGGGCGAGACGATCCTGAATCTGAAGGCGCGCTTGTGGTTCGTGCACCGTGGGATCGAGAAGCTCTTCGAGGCAAGGCCTCCCGCACAGGGAATCGAGCTGGCCGAACGGATCAGCGGGGACACCTCGGTCGGGCACACCCTGGCGTTCTGCCAGGCCGTCGAGGACGCCTGCGGCACAAGAGTTTCCGTGGGGGATCGACAGGTGCGGGCGATTCTGCTCGAGCTGGAACGGATGTACAACCATGTCACCGACATCGGCGCGCTGTGCAACGACGTCGGGCACTCGATCCTGAACAACCAAGCCCAGCGGGTGAAGGAAGACCTGCTGCGGGTCAACGACCAGGTCACCGGCAGCAGGCTGCTGCGCGGCGGGGTCCGGCTGGGCGGGGTCGGCATTCTGGCGTTGCCGGACCCGACCCGGCTGGCCGAGATCGGCACCGACATCGGCGAGATCGCCGCCCTCGCACTGGGTCACAGCGTGGTGCGGGACAGGTTCACCGGCACGGCCGTGCTCACCCGCCAGCAGGCCGTGGATCTCGGCGCGCTGGGGTATGTCGCCAGGGCGAGCGGGCTGGCCGTCGACGCCCGGCGCGATCACCCCGTGCCCGGGGTGCCCGGACCGCCCGCCGGGCCCAGCAGCACCGACGGGGACGTGCTGTCCCGATTCCTGATGCGCGCCAGGGAGATCGAGGAATCCGTGGCCCTGATCACCGATCTCGTCGATCGTGTCCGAACCGCCTCCGACGACGGCACGGAATCCGTCGAGCAGCCAACCCGTCCGGCCGGCTCCGGCGTCGGCATCGTCGAGGGGTGGCGCGGCACGATCGTGCACCGGCTGGAGATCACCGCCGGCCTGCTGACCAGGGTCAAGATCGTCGACCCGTCGTTCTTCAATTGGCCCGCCCTGCCGGTGGCGCTGGCGGACACGATCGTCCCCGACTTCCCCTTGGCCAACAAGAGTTTCAATCTGTCGTACGCGGGAAACGACCTCTGACCCGAAAGCGTGGCACCGGCCGAGGTCAGGAGGCCGGGGGCTCGTCGTGCCCGGCCGCCTCGGCGGCGTCGGCCTCTTCCTTGGTGCGGTGAACCACGCCGTCGGCGTGGTCCGGCGGGCCGTAAACGGTGTACAGCACCAGCGGATTCGGCCCGGCGTTGACGAAGTTGTGCTCGGTGCCCGCAGGCACGATCACCAGGTCGCCCTGGGTGACGGTCCGACGATCGCCGCCCACCGTCGCCTCGCCGGTCCCGCTGACGAACGTCAGGATCTGGTCGTTGTGGTCGTGCGTTTCCAGCCCGATCTCGCCGCCCGGCGGGATGGTCATGATCACCAGCTGGGTGTGCTTGCCGGTCCAGAGCACCCGGCGGAAATCGGCGCTGCTCTCGGCGATGGTGGCGATGGCGAAGTGGGTCATGGCGGTCATGATGGATTCCTTTGCTCGGGTGATGCTGGTTCTGGCGGGTGCAGGATCTCCCGCCCGGTGATCCCGTAGGTGGTGATCCGCACCCAGAACTCGCGGTCACTCCCATCGGCCCACGGCTCGACGCCGAAGTCATTCAGCCTGGCGATTTCCCGCTCGTCCTCGACCGTTTCCGCCACCCCGCGGATGACCACGCTCCAACCGCTGCGCCGAGTCGGCTCGAACCCGTCGACCTCGAACGCGACGGACGAGCCGGCATCCGCGGCAAGCAGTTTCGAGCCGGCGTTGGAGCGGAACACCACCGCGTCGCCGTCCAGCGCGTGGTTCACCGGCAGGATCAGCGGATCCCCGTTGGAGACGAACGCGATCCGGCCCACCGGCGTCCGGGCGATCCGGTCGAAGCATTCCCGGGTGGACAGCACGCCGAGACCGGAATGGTCCAGGGGTAACGGCCGCTGCGGCATTCCCGAGCTCCTGATTCCGTCGGTCACGGTCGCCGGCCAGGTGCGACCACCGGATCGGCACGTTCAGATTCGCACCCTGCGCCTTGGCCCGCTGACCGGAGAGCTGTGCGCGTTCCAGCCCAATGCCCCCGGCGAGCCTGCTGTGGACCGAAGGGGGTCGTACCGGGTTCCTACCCGGGTAGCATCGTGAGGGTGAAAATCAGCGTGAGCCTGCCGGAAGAGGATGTGGAGCTGCTCGACGAGCACGCGCGGCGTGCTGGTCTCCCGTCACGCTCGGCGGCACTGCATCAGGCAGTGCTCCTGCTGCGTCAGGTGGAGCTCGAAGCCGACTATGCGAGCGCCTGGGACGAGTGGGTGTCGTCCGGTGACCAGGCTTCCTGGGAGAACGTGACCGCGGACGGACTGCCCGATGCGGCGGGGTGAGATCAGGCTCGTTGATCTTGATCCGGTGCGTGGCAGCGAGTCTGACAAGCGGCGACCGGCGGTGATCGTGAGCAACGACAGCGCGAACGCCGCGGCCACCAGGCTGGGCCGGGGCGTGGTGACCGTCGTGCCGGTCACCAGCAACATCAGTCGCGTGCTGCCGTTCCAGGTGCTGCTGCCGGCGGAGGCAGTCGGGCTCAGGGTCGACTCCAAAGCTCAGGCGGAACAGGTGAGGTCGGTGGCGGTGGAGCGGCTCGGCCCCGCAGTCGGCCGCCTCCCGGCGCCGGTGATGGCCCTGCTCGACGACGCGCTTCGCCTGCACCTTCAGGTGTGACGGCTCAGCCGGACGCGCCAAAACAGTGCCGACGGTCACCGCCACCACCCGTGACAGGGCGCGCGGCGCCTGCTACTGTCCGTCGCAAGGTCATGAGTGCCAGCAGATAGCCCCGGCTTGCTGGCCGGCAACCCTCGTTCCGCGGTGGGGTGCCCCGGGTGAAGACCTGGCCGGGCGCGAGGTGCGCCTGGCAAGCGCGGGCCTCCGGTCATCCTGGCGGTCCGATGGACCGTAGGGGAACCCGAATGACCATCCTGCTGGAACGTCCGGACCTGATCTCGGCACTCGCGCCGCGGGTGACGCCCCGCCGTGTCGAACAGCCCCACCGGCCGGCCGTGCGGCGCGCGATCGTGTCCCATCCGCACGCGCCGAACCTGGAGATCGTCGGCGCGGCAACACTTGTCCCGCTGGTGGGCGGTGGGCGCAGCTCATACGCCAACCTCGACCACGGCGCCTCGGCACCCGCGCTGCGCGCCGTCAAGGACACCGTCGACCGACTGCTCGGCACGTACGCCAGCGTGCACCGCGGTGCCGGTTGGAACTCCAAGGTGTGCACCGAGCTGTACGAGGGCGCCCGCGAACCGGTCCGGTCGTTCGTCGGCGGCCGCGCGGACGACGCGGTGATCTTCACCCGGAACACCACCGACTCGCTCAACCTGCTGGCGCACTGCCTGCCGCCACGAACCACGGTGGTGGTGTTCGAGACCGAGCATCACGCCGCGCTGCTGCCCTGGCGCGCCGACCGCACCGTGCGGCTGTCTGCTCCGGCGACGCCGCGGCTGGCCGTCGAGGCGGTGGATCACGCGCTCCGCCGGCGGCCGCCCGGCCCGGCGCTGCTGGTGATCACCGGCGCGTCCAACGTCACCGGCGAACTGTGGCCGGTCGCCGAACTCGCCAGGATCGCCAGGGCCCGTGGCGCCCGGGTGGCCCTGGATGCCGCTCAACTGGCCCCGCACCGGCCGTTCTCGATCGACGAACTGGGCGTGGACTACGTGGCATTGTCCGGGCACAAGCTGTACGCCCCGTACGGTGCGGGCGCG
>DASQFG010000034.1:0-5185 GCA_035633315.1 Nakamurella sp.
GACGTCGTCGACATCGGGGCGATCTGATGGCGACTCAGGTGAAGCTCGACTTCGTGGGCTGGACCCGCTCGGCCGTCTACAGCGCGGTGCCGTCGGCACTGCTCAGCCCGGAGGGTCGACTGCGGGGCCGCGTCGACGTGACGCTGCGCAACCAGCTGCCACCCGGCGACACCGTCTCGCACACCATTGACTTCGACGTCGTCGGGCCTGGCGACATCCTCGGCCTCAAGGCGGGGACCGTGGCGCACATGGTGCCGCCGCCGGGCACGATCGACTTCGAGGAGACGAAGTGCGTCTACGTCGAACTCAGTGGCGTCGAACTCAGTGGCGTCGACCTGCCGTGGCGCTACACCCCCGAGCTGGCGATCGGGCGCACACTGCGCCCGTGGCTGGTGCTGGTGGTCGGAACCGAGACAGAGGTTCAGCTCAACGCGGGCGGCACCGTCACGCTGCAGAACGGCGTCCTTGCCGCGCATGACCTGTCGCTCTCGGCCCGCTGGGCCCACGTCCAGGACGACGTCGCGCACCCCGGCGAGCGCATGGTGACCCGGCTCCTGTCGCCGCGCAACCTGCAAGCCCGCACGCCCTACGTCGCCGTCGTCGTGCCCGCGTTCAATGCCGTTGGTGTGCAAGCGTGGAACGCTGCGACGCCGTCGGTCACCCTGCCCGCCTTCCACGCCTGGTCGTTCATCACCGCCGAGGAGGGCGACTTCCCGACGCTGGCGGCCCGCCTGAAGGCGGGGCTGGCCGACCCGGACCTCGGCCGCGCGCAGATCGCCTACACGCCACTCGAACCCGACGCCCTGCTGACCGGACGCGGCGCACTGGCACCGATCGGCTCCGCTGATGTGGCTGTGGCCGGCGACGTCGCGGCCGACGTCGCCGAACTGACCATTCCGGTGGTAGATCCGCTTCGACCGGTCGTCGGTCTGCCCGACTACGGCGCGGCCTGGACTGACGACTCGGGCGCGACGGCGTGGGGTGCCGCCTTCCTGGAGGATCCCCGCGCCCGCGGTGTTGGTGGGCTCGGCTTGCGGGCCGGCATCGAGGAACAGGACCTCCTGGCCGACTCCGCCGCCAAACAGGCCGGCGCGCTGGATGAAGCGGCGCAGCGGATCCGCCACCTCACCGCCGGACTCGGATCGGCCCGCTCGCTGTGGGCACGACGGCTTCCGATCGATCCGATTCGGCGCCTCGCGGTGTTCGGTCCCGCACTGGGCCGGATGGTGACCGACACCGGCACGGTACTGCGTCGCGTCGCCGGCGGCGACCGTCCGCTGCCGCCCGCGCTGTTCTCGTCGGCCGCCCGCCGAGCGCTGCGCCCAGGGCCGGCGCGCACGGCCGGAGCGGCCAAGGGCGCCGCCGACCAGGCGCTGATTCTCGTGAAGGCCAACGCCTGCCCCACCCCACCCGAGCGTGCACCGAAGGGCCTCGTCCACGCCGACGACCTCGCGCACCAAACCGGCATCCGCAACATCGACGACGCCGTCTGCAAGGGCGTCGGCGCAGGCCGGGTTGCCATCGAACGGCTGGAGAAGCTGATCGACGGCTTCGACCGGTCGCCGTACCGGCCCGGCACCGTCGCACTCTTCGATCAGATCACGCGAAACCTGTTGGAGCGCGCCCGCAACGGGGAGCCGATTCCACTACTGGATCTGCTGGCCATCCTCGACCCGCCGACCGGCAAGCCGTTGGACGAGCGGGAACTGTTGGTGGCGCTGCGCCTCCTGCTCGGCGAGAAGGGTCAGTCCGACACCGACTCGCTACTGGACCTTGGCGCGACGCTCTGCATCGGGCCGCCCGAGCGTCCCTGCCGCCCAGTCGATCTCGATGCGCTGGCCACCGCCGTGGCGAACGCCATCGACCCGACGGTCGATCGTCCGTTCATGGTGGATCGGGTCATCTCCGGCATCGTCGGCCTCGACGATCAGCCGCTCACGCCGCCGGAGTTGTGCCCGGACCTCGACATCCCCGCCTGGCAGTTCCTCCGCGATCACAACTCGAACTGGTTGTTGCCCGGCGCCGGAACGCTGCAAGAGGACGACGTCGTCGCCGTCGAGACCAACCCGGCCTTCGTGGACGCGTTCCTGCTGGGGGTCAACACGCAGATCGTCAGCGAGTTGCGGTTCCGCAACATCCCCATCCGCTCACGCTGCACGCCGCTGCGCCAGTTCTGGGCCCGCACCAACCCGGCGACGGAGACCTACGACGACGACATCCGCGGCGTGCATCTGTGGCCCGACTCGTCGCCACTCGGCAGCATCACCCACCAGACGCCGGCCGCGGCCAGCGCCGACCTCGTCGTCGTGTTCCGCACGCCGCTGTTCCGCCGCTACCCGCAGACTCTCGTCTACCTCACGCCAGCGCCCCTGGTCGGTGGCACGCCCGACTGGGCCGCCGAACCCGTGTTCGCGAACCGCCTGATGCCGTCGTTCCAGGGCGTCATCACCCCGGACATCGTGTTCTTCGGCTTCGACCTCGATCCGTCGCTCGGCCGCCGCTACTGGGTCGTGCTGGAGGAGCCGCCGCACGGTTTCCAGTTCTTCAGCGGCCCGGTCGAGGGCATGAGCGCTGCCCGCCGCGAGGTGTTCACGAAGCCGTTGCTGCACAACGACGGTGCCGCTTTCGGAGATGCCGCGTTCGCCGACCCGTACCGCGTCATGATCCGCGGCCAGTCCCTCATTCCGGTGGGGCCGTGATGCCGAAGAATCCGTTCTCCATCGATCCGGCCGACGAGCTGCGGGCCGCTCTGCGTGGCCTCGGGCTCGACCGCCTGCAGGCCGACCGGTACATCGCGACGATGCTCGACTGGCTGAACGGCGAGACCTCGCCTCGGAGCCTGCTCGCCCAGCTGCGCCGCCACCCACTCGAAAACCGTTCCCCACCAATACCATTCGACCCGTTTCCGGCATTTCCGCCACGCGGTCGTGCACTCGCCTTCGCCCACGCCGTCCTGGATGCTCGCGATGCGCGCGGCGGAGCCTTCGCGGACGTGCTCGAGGTGGCGGCCGTCGCCGAGGTCGACGCGGTCGGCCTGGCGGCGCTGATCAACGTGGGCCGGGGGATCAGCGCCGAGCAAGCGTCCGGTCCGGTCGTCGGCGTGCTCCTTCCGATGCGGCTGGAGACCCGCTTCTTCGAGCCGTCCAACGGTGTGGGCTGGGTGCTGAAGGTGCGCATCATCCCCGACGCCGCGTCCCTCAACCGCCACGAGCCGGTGCCCACGTCGGGTGAACTCGACGCGGTGGAGGCCATGTGGACGTTCTCCGGCGGAGACCTCACTTCGCCTGCCGGACAGACCGAATGGCGCAGGCTCGTCGCCGGTGTCGGCGCCGGCCGCGCCGCCTGGCTGGCCCGCACCTTCCCGGCGATCGACGTCGACGGCGTCGTCGGCATCGCGCGCCCCGACGACGTCCGGACCGACCTGGGACGCAGCCGGGTCGGCGGCCTGCCCGACACGCTCGAGCTGTGGATGGCCCGATCCGGTGGTGCGCCCGAGCTCGCGGCCAGCCTCACCGTCGACCAGGATCGCCTCGGATTGGACTTCCCCGATCCCGACTCGGGCGAGACCCGGTGGTGGACGTCGTTCGCCGAGGCCGTCGAGGTGGGCCTCGCCGCCGAACTCGACCTCGGCCAGGTGCGGCCCGACGACATCGACGTCCTCTACGTCGTGGGGCTGGGCGACGGCGACCCGGCCACGCTGTTCACCGATCACCGCGACGCAGGCATCCTCGGGGTGCTCCCGCTGGGCACGCCGACCAACAGCGTTGCCGGCGAACCGGCGGCCGACCTGGCCCGCGACCCCGAGACGTGGCGCCTGCTCGTCACCGACCCGCCGGTGCAGCCCGGCACCGAGGCGGTGAGCCTGGCGCTGACCGGCACGCTCGGCGGGATCAGCCTGCTACCCGGCGGTGAGGTCGACGACCGTCCGGTGAATCAGGCTCTGGTGGCGGCCTTGTGGCCGGCGCTGTGGGGGCACTCGCTGAAGGATGTCTGGGGTTTGAGCGACGACGCGTTCGCGATCGGCCTGTGGGCGATCGACAATCTGGTGCCAGAGGGGCCGGTGCCGCCGGTGCGCGTCGGCGACCAGCCGTACGGCATCCTGCCGGTGACCTCGCTCGGACGGTGGCAGCCCGAGCCCGACGATCCGCCCGTGGAGGCGCGGCTCGCCTCGATGACGGGCGAGCTTCGTGCGGCGTGGGCCAGCGCGGCCGAGGGGGCGGGCACGAGCGTCGGCGCCGACACCGACCGACTGCTGGATCTGCTTGGCCGCGTGCCGAATTCGCGGGGTTACGCGTGGCGCTGGTTCCTGCCGCTTGAGTTGCTGCACATGCTGTCGTGGGCGTTCGGCGACGGCATCCAGTTCGCTGTGTTGCGGGAATGGTGGGACAAGACGGCGGATCCGCTGCTCGCAGTGACCGGTCAGGCTCCGCTGCGGCGGTACGGCACGCTGGGGTACCCGCAGGATCTCGCGATCCCGCTCGTCGTCCCGGACAACCTGCCGCCGAACCTCGGCTTCGAGGAACTCATCGCGCGGCTGGTCAGCGTGCCGCCCAACATCTTTTCGGGCGCCCGCGGGAAGGAGTTGTTCAACCCGCTGCCCAACAGCCTGCTGGTGCGACTGCTGATGCACTCGCTGCTGGTGAACGCCGCCGAGGTGGCGCGCCGGGCCTACGGTCAGCAGGGCCCGCTGCTCGAACCCATCGAGGCCCCGGTGAGTCAGCAGACCGAAATCGGACGCTGGGGGCAGCAATACAGCGACAACCTGCTCAACGGCGATTCGCCGAGCAGGCTGTACGAGGTCGGTCGCGACGCCATCAAGTTCCTCTCCTCAGTGCCTCCCGACACTCTCGAGCGGGTGTTCCGTTCCACGCTGGACACCGCCAGCCATCGCATCGACCCCTGGATCACTGGCCTCGCGTGGCGGCGGCTGCAGTCGCTCAGCGCAAGCAATCCGGCCCCACGCTTCAGCCTCGGAGCCTACGGCTGGGTCGACGCGCCGCGGCCGCGGTCCGTCCTCGCACCGCCCGACGAGTTCTTCCACGCGCCCTCCCAAGAGCAGGCACTGACCACCGCGATCCTGCGGGACCGGTCGCTGTATGACGCCGAAGCCAACCGCTGGCACATGGACCTCGACTCCGACGCCATCCGACTGGCCGACGAGCTGGCCGCCGAGGTGCGCATCGGC
>DASQFG010000035.1:0-3330 GCA_035633315.1 Nakamurella sp.
CATCGTGTTCTTCCACGCGCTGGACACCGAGCAGCTCGCGGCGATCGTCGACATCCAGGTCGAGGCGCTGAGCCGGCGGCTGGCGGCCAGGCGGCTGGTGCTCGAGGTGACGCCCGAGGCTCGGGAGTGGCTGGCCATCGGAGGGTTCGACCCGATGTACGGCGCCCGGCCGTTGCGCCGGTTGATCCAGTCCGCCATCGGTGACCAGCTGGCCAAGGAGCTGCTGGCCGGCCGGATCCGGGACGGCCAGACGGTGATCGTGGACGTCAACGACGACGATCCGGGTGCGCTGGTGGTGCGTCCGGCCGACACGCCCGCCACCGCGGGCGTTTAGGCCGTCGTTTAGGCCGTCAGTTCGGAGCGACCCGGCAGGGCCTGGATGGCCCGCCGGGCGCTCTTGGCCACGGTCAGCCGCTGATCGGCCAGCGACACCAACTCCCACAGGCCTGCCGTCGATCCGGCCGGAATGTCGATGCGGCCGATGGAGACCGTCAGCGCCATCGGCAGGTCGGCCAGCGCCTCCCGCAGCCGGTCGGTGAGCGAGCGGCTGTCCAGTGACGTGGACACCACGACGAACTCGTCACCACCGGTGCGGGCCGCGAGGGTGCGCTGATCGGCCAGCGGCGCCAGACCGTCGGCCAACCGGGCCAGCGCCTCGTCACCGGCGGCGTGGCCGAATCGGTCGTTGATCAGTTTGAACTCGTCCACGTCCAGTGCGATCACCGCGACGGGCCGGCGCCGATCCTGCTGGCCGAAGGCGAGGTCCAGGCCACGCCGATTGATCAGGCCGGTCAAGGGATCCCGGGTCGACCAGTGGTGCAACCGGGCGACCGCCTCGTCGTGCCGTCGCCGCAGGTAGAAGATCAGCGCCGAGGCGCTGAGCAGCGCCGCCGCGCTGAGGATCGTCGCCAGCCCCCACTTGAGCGGGTCGATCCCGGCACGGTAGGCGGCGATCGTGCACAACCCGAGCACCGCCAGCTGGTGGCCCACGTTGAACCAGCGACCCAGATACAGCGCCGCGGCAACCGCGGGGATCACGACGGTGAGCAGCCCGAGCTGGCGCGAATGGGGGTTCACCGCGGTGGCGATGACGATCGCGATCAGCGCATCGATTGCCACGACGCTGCCGGCGAGCGCGGCGCGCGGGATCCGCGGTCGCGCGGTCAGCAGGATGACCCCGATGCCCAGCCCCGCGAGCACGCCGAACCAGAGCGTCGGGGTCAGCAGGCCGGGCGGGCGGACCCGACCCGTGGCGATCGCGAGTGCGGCCGCCAGGTTGAAGGCCAGCAAAGCCCAGCCGAACAGGGTGTCGTGCATCCGACCCGGAACAGCCGACCGCGGTCGAGGCTCATCTGCCGCCGGCCCGCCTTCCTCGCGCCGGTCGACATCGAGCCGGTCGACATCGAGCCGGTCGGTTTCCCTGCGGTCCGCCGCGATCCGCTCCGGGTGGATCCGATCCAGTACGGGTCCGCGCCGGATGCAGTCGCGGCCCTCGGTCTTCGCGGCGTACAGGCCGCGATCGGCGGCGGCGACGAGATCCCACAGCCGCCGCACCGGCTGGCAGTCGGCCGGGCCGGCCTCGACGAAGCCGACGCTCACCGTCACCGCGGGATCCAGGCTCGCCCCGGCGACCGCCTGCCGGATCGCCGTTGCCACCGGTTCGGCGGGTCCGGCGACGACGACCACCATTTCCTCTCCGCCGGTCCTGGCCAGTAGATCGCCGTCCGGCAGGCAGTCGGCGATGCTCCGGCAGACCCGCTGCAGCACCAGGTCCCCCTGCCCATGCCCGTACCGGTCGTTGATCTCCTTGAACCGGTCGATGTCCACCAGCAGCACGCCGACGCAGGTGCCGAGCCGGTCGGCCCTGGCGGACAGGTCCGGAACCCCCGCCATCAAACCGCGACGATTCAGGATGCCGGTCAGCCCGTCGGACACCGAGAGCCGGCGCGATTCCGCGAGCCGGGCGGCCATCGACAGCGACAGCCCACGCACCAGGACGTCCAGCACGGCCAGTGCGCCGAGGACGACACACAGGTCGATGAGGGTGCCGTACACCCCTTGGCCCGCAGCGAGAACCACTGCGCAGGCGACGATCCCGGCGGTGCACAGCTGGATGCGATGCAGGCGCTCGTCATGGGTCCCGGCCGCGATGAGGGTCGGCAGCACGAGCCAGAGGAGCAGGTGCCTGGCGTCGGCTTTGCCGGTGGAGGCCACGACGGCCGCCAGTGGCAGCAGGTTCAGCAGGACCAGCCCGGAGATCACCAGGCGCCTGCGGGGCACCACGGTCCCGGTGAGGAATCCGATGACCAGCAGCACGCCGACGGCTACCGCCAGCGCCCCGACGGCGGCCAGCGCCAGCGTCGTCGGCCCGGAGACGGACCCGGGTGCGGCCTGGATGAGGAACAGTCCTGCGGTGGCCGCCAGCATGATCAGGAAGGCGCCGATGACCGGCACGGGATGCAGGAAGCTGCGCCGACCCGGGGCATCAAGCGGGAGGAAGTACATCTCGGCCCCCCTCACTGTCGGCCCGGCCTGACCTCAGGATCCACTGACAGTACTCAGGGTGACCGTGCCTGCGCCATACCCCTCGCGAAGCGGATGTGCGGGGTGAGCGGTAACCCGTTCACCACGGCTGGTTCGCGCTCTCCGTCACCTCCAGGGACTGGATCAGTGTCTCCAGGGCGCGCCGGAACCGGGGGATATCGGCCCCGGCCGCGCGCAGGATGTCGTCGGTGAGTCGTTCGCCGCGGTCGGAGATCTCGACCAGCAGGGTGGCGCCGGGCGGGGTCAGTTCCACCGTGCGGCGGCGTCGGTCGCCCGGATCGGTGCTCCGGCGGACGTGGCCGGTCGACTCCAGGTGCGCGATGGTGCGTCCGATCGTCTGCTCGGTGACGTGCTGGTCCCTGGCCAGTTCGCGCTGGCCCACCGGCCCGCGGGACACCGTGGCCAGCACGATCATGCCGGCGGGGCTGACGCCGTGCTCCCGCAGCCGGGCGTTCCAGGACTGCTCGACCAGGCGTGCTGCGGTCGCCAACAGCCGACCGGTGGCCCATTGACCCCGATCGTGTTGACGTGTCATGACCGCACCTCTCCGGGCCAGCCGATGTGGCACCATAAGAATACTCAGCATGCTGAGCATCCGCTGGCCGTCATCGGACGGTAGTTGATGTGAAGCAGTGCTCGCCGTGCACGCCCTCTCATCACAGAACGGATGTGGCCCGTCATGCCTCTCGGGTCGGACGAAATCGTCGAGTCGCCGCCACCGCAGGCGTCGCCGCCTCCGCCGTCGCGGCGCAAGGCGGTGCTGCGGGCCGTCGGGCTGATCGCCGT
>DASQFG010000036.1:0-7248 GCA_035633315.1 Nakamurella sp.
AACCCCCGTCTGTATCTATTCGCGGATACAGACAGGTAACCGTGCACACAGTCGTACTTCGGGGATTTCCAGTGCGTGTCAGGCAATCAAGCCGATGTCGTCACCCGCGTCGGTGCCTCACTCCAAACGAGCCGCACCCATATGAGTTGCTGTGGCGTGGCTCCAGTCCAACGTGCCGGCCGCGCCCAGCCCGGTGTACATCGCCGCCATCACATCGTCGCGCACCTTCGCCAGCGCCGGGCGGTGCTCCAGCGCAGCCGAGAACACCGCGAGCAGTTGTTCCTCGGGGAGATCGTCGAGCGCCTGTTGGACGCGCTGCAGGCTGCGTTCAGTCCCATTGGTCGTCATCGAGCGCCTCCTGCAGACGGGCAGGACATCATCCTACCCGTCTGCAGCGTCTGTCGGGCAAGGAGCTCCTCGCAGCACGAGCGGGACTCAGCCCTTGGCGTCGACCCCACTGGTGCGCGCCATGCCCCGTTCGATGGCCTCGATCAGGTACGGACGCAGTTGCACTGCCGGCACGATGGTGTGCACCGACCCGACCTCGCGGGCGCGCTCGATGTTGTGGATCTGCTCGAACTCGGCAGCCACCTCGCCCAGTTTCTCCGAGCGCACGGTGGCCCGCAGATCGGCGAGCTCGACCCGCAGGTCGCTCCGCGCCGCCTCGTCCTTCTCGGCGGCGAGCGCCGATTCCAGCTCCTTGAGCCGCTGGTCGTTGGCGACCCTGGTGTTCACGTCACGGGTGAACACCACGGCCGCGGCCGGCGCGCCGCCGATCACCGACGCGAACGAGCCCTCGACGGCGACCACCTCCATGTTGTCGTTCAACGCGCCCGAGAACACCACGAAGGCGCCACCGTGGTAGCGGGACACCACACAGAACACGATCGGGCCGTCGAAATTGACGATGGCACGGCCGATCTCGGCGCCGTACTCCAACTGGATGTTGCGCAGCGACTCCGGTGAGCCGTCGAACCCGGACAGGTTGGCCAGCACCACCAGCGGACGGCTGCCACTGGCCGAGTTGATCGCCCGCGCGGTCTTCTTCGACGACGCCGGGAACAGCGTGCCCGAGGTGAACTGGTCGGGACCGTCGGCCGGCAGGAAGCCGCGCCGCGGGATCGGCCGGGACTCGATGCCGACGATGACGACCGGGTAGCCGCCCAGGTGCGCGTCGACGACCACCGAGGTGTCCGCGTCGGCCATGCCCGCCCAGCGTTCCAGCGTGGCGTGGTCCTGATCGGCGATCGCGTTGATCACCGTGCGGATGTCGAACGGCTTCTTGCGGTCCTTGTTGGTCTCCTCGGAGAAGATGTCGCCGACCGTGGTGAACGGGCTGTCCGGGTGCACGTGCGGGAAGCTGCGGACGTCGCGATCCAGCGCGTCGGACGTCTCGGCCCGCCGCGGGAACCGCTCCCCCGGCGCGACGTACGCGTGATCGTAGTGAGCGAACAGGATGTCGCAGGCCGCGGACAGGTTCGGCGCCCAGTACTGCGCCTCGCCGTTCGGGCCCATCACCCGGTCGTAGCCGCCGATGCCGAAGTTGTCCTCCGCCGAGACGCCGCCGGAGTAATCCAGCGACATCTTGCCGGTCAGCACCATGGCGCTGTCCGGGGTCATGATCAGGATGCCCCTGGTGTGCTGCAGCATCGTCGCCTCGGCGTTCCAGTACGGCTGCGCGCCCACGTTGATGCCGGCGACGATGATGTTGACCTCGCCGCCGCCCTGGGTGAAGGTGATCAACCGGCGCAGCGCCCGCGCGACGCCGTCCATGTTCTCGGTTCCGCTGTCCATGGAGATCTTGGCGCCCGAAGAGAGGGTGAACCACTCGACCGGGATGCCCTTCTCCTCGGCCAGGTCGATGGCGGCCACCACGGTCGCGCATTCCCGGACCGCAACGGTGCCAAGGGCTTTCGTCGGGTCGCCGAACATCGCGACGCGGGTGATGCCTTCGGGGTACTTGACCGTCGGGGTGCTGACAAGCCCGGCCACCACGCCGGCGGTGTTCAGGCCGGGCGCCCGGTCGACCGGGACGAAATTGCCGGCCTTGTCGAAGTCGTACTCGGTGAAGCTGCCGTCGGCGCCGGTCAGCAGCGGCACCAGTTCGTACGGGTACAGCGTCCCGCGCGCCGCGGAACGCTGCACCTTCTGGGTGTAGCCGTCCAACGGCGCCAGCGGTTCGGTGGGCGGGTCGGACACGCTGACCGACACCCCGGCCCCGGCCTGGTAGGCGAACTTGATGGCCACGTCCCGCAACGGCTTGTCCGGCTCCTCCCGGAGCCTGGCCAGCAACATGATCTCCTTGAGCCCGGTGCCCAGGGTCAGCGGTGTGCTCATCTGCGCGAAGCCGGCGAGATCGGCCAGCGGCACCTCGATCGTCGGCCAGACGTGCAGGAAGACCCGGTTGTTGTCCAGCCGCTGGCTGCTCTTGCCCGACGCCTGAGCGCGGCGGATGCTCTCCAGGCAGGAGGCGAGCACCCGCTCGGCCACCGGGAACCCGGTGACATTCCCCTCCGCGTCCCGCTGCGGGGTGACGTCGCGGACCTCGGCCAGGGCCACCAGTCGTTCGTCGGCGGGGTTGTTGGGTGCCACCAGGTGGAACACGTAGATTCCCTCGGGTGCGGGCATTCTGGTGCCGGTGAAGTTCTTCAGCCGCCACAGATCCAGCCGCTGACCGGTCAGCGGATGCATGTCGCGGATCACCAGTTCCTCGGCGAGTCCGCTTCCGCTGGGCCGGAAGGTGAACTGCAGCACCCGCTCGCTGCCCTGGGAAACGGTGACCGTCACCCGGCGCCCGCCCGCCAACGCCGGTTGGCTCTCCAGCGCAGTCTTCAGCTCCGCGGACACCTCTTCCGAGTCTGCGGGCGCGTCCGGCCAGGACAGGTACAGGTCCGTCACCACATTCGTCGGATCGGCGAGCCGGCCGGCGATCCCGTTGGCGGCCGTCAGCGCGGCCTGGAGATCACCGTGGTCGGCTCCCGTGGCCACCAGGTGCAGGTCCTGCCCGCTGAGCTCGAAATCACCGGTGACGTAAGGCCTTCCGTCCCCGCGGAAGGTCCGGACGTTCCGCAGCGTACGGACCTTGTAGTACCGCCGGGTCATCGCCTCCAGCATGGCATCGATCCCGTTGCCGCCGGTGGCGAGCTCCTCGGCGAGCAACCGGATGAGCGGCTCGGGGCCGGCGACCAGGGCATCGATGCGCTCCGCATGGTCCGCGGCGTCCGGATTCGCGGCCAGCTGACGGAAGTTTTCCCGGACCCCGGAGTAGACCCGCTCGCGCGCGGCTTCGATCGCCGGTCGCTCGAACACCTCGTAGCGGATGCTGCGGGCCAGGTCGCCGATGACCGGGTAGCGCGTTCGGGTGGCCACCACGAGCCGCTCGACCACGTCGCCGACTTCCTCGCGAACCTTGCCGGTCAGTGACGACCCGGCCGCGCGCCACCGCTCCAGCCAGGCAGCCACCACGGGGATCTGGTCGCCGACCCGTTCCTGGGCGAGGAACACCCGGTGGACGGCCTCTTCGAGCGCCGGGGTCGGTTCCAAGTCGGTGATGCCGTAGTTTCGCAGCACCCGCAGCAGCCTGGTCCGGAACGCCTCGGGCAGTCCCTCGCGCTCGACATCCAGGGAGTGCAGGTAGGAGTGGAAGTACTCGCGCGGGCTGTGCACCCGCTCGTCGCTCTCCTCCTCGCCGGCCGGCCGGTTGCGGGACAGCTCGCACAGGTCGGCGAACGTGCCCAGCACACTGATGCCGGCGTGCAGCAGTTCGTCGTCGTCGACGGGCAGGCGGCCGGCCAGCTTCTCCACTTCGGCCAGCGCCGCACGGGCCTGCGCGGCACTCACGTCATACCCCATGATCAGCGCGCGCAGCGTGCCCACGTCGGCCAGGATCTGCGACCTGGCATCGGGGCCGATGTCGACGGCGTCCGCGGAGAACTCGACGGTCGGCGTGGTGGACGCCGCGCCTTCCTCCTCCAGCTTGTCCAGCCGGAGGATGGCGCCGCCCGCGTCGACCTGGGAGTTGACGCCGACCAGGATTTCCCGAACCCGCCCCGCGTACGGGGCCTTCACCGGGGTCTCCATCTTCATGGATTCCAGGATCACGATGGTGTCGCCGGCCGCCACCTCGGTGCCGGCAGCGGCGCGCACCGCGACGACCACCGCGGGCGCGGGCGAACGCACCATGCCGCCCTCGTCGCGGCTGACCCGGTGGCTGACGCTGTCGACCTCGACCAGATGCCCCGCCGGCCCCTGATTCGCGACGATGTGGTGCCGGCGATCGCCGATGGTCAACCGGCTCTCGAACGCGGAGAGCCGCTCGAGCTCCACTTCGGCGATGGTGCCGTTGACCTCGATCCGGTACCGCCGGGGGCTGATCTGCGCCACGTTCAGGGTGTAGGTCCGGCCCTGGTACCCGAGCTCCACCTCCCGGCCGACGGCGTGGTTGGCGCGCGGCCGGCCGCCGCGAGCCGAGCGCAGGAACGCGTCGCGCTCCAGCGCCTCCTCGGATTCGTAGACGTCGGCGGCGACGTACAGCAGCGCCGCGTCGGCGTGCGCGGCCACCCGCGGTTCGTCGGTCAGCCCGGCGCGGTCCAGCCAGCCGGTGTCCGCGGTGCCGTTGATGACCTCCGGGTGGTCCAGCAACTCCAGCAGGAACGACTTGGTTGTCGTCCCGCCCTTGACCACCACTGTGGTCTCCCGCAACGCGACCCGCAGCCTGGCCATCGCCTCCGGCCGGTCCCGACCCCAGGCGATGATCTTGGCGACCATCGAGTCGTAGTCCGGCGAGATCTGATCGCCCGTCGCGATACCGGTGTCCACCCGGATCCCCGGGCCGGTCGGCAGGGTCAGCAGCTCGACCCTGCCCGGTGACGGCGCGAACCCGTTGTCGGCGTCCTCGGCGTTGAGTCGTGCTTCGATGGCGTACCCGTGGTTCGGCGGCGCCTCGCCCTCCAACCGGTGCCCGTCCGCGACCATGATCTGCAGCTTCACCAGGTCCAGCCCGGTGGACTCCTCGGTGATCGGGTGTTCCACCTGCAGTCGGGTGTTCACCTCCAGGAAGGCGAACATCTTCTCCTCCGGCTGGTACAGGAACTCCACCGTGCCGGCTCCGCGGTACCCGGCCTCCTTGACCAATGCCACCGCACCCTTACGCAGGTCGGCGTCCTGATGCCCGGTGAGCGCCGGCGAGCCGGACTCCTCGATCAGCTTCTGGTTGCGGCGCTGGATGGAGCAGTCCCGGATCCCGGGTGCCCAGGCGTTGCCATGGTTGTCGGCGATGACCTGGACCTCGATGTGCCGGCCGCCCTGCACCAGCTTCTCCATGAAGATCACCGGGTCGTTGAACGCCTTCTGCGCTTCCGACTGGGTGCGCTCGATCGCTTCGGAGAGCTCGCTCGGGTCGAACACCATCCGGATACCGCGACCGCCGCCGCCGCTGCGCGCCTTGAGGATCATCGGGTAGCCGATCACCTTGGCGTGCTCCAGCGCAGAGGCCAGGTCGTCGACCGGCCCCTTGCTCCACGGCGCGACCGGCACTCCGGTCGCTTCCGCCAGATATTTCGCCTGGACCTTGTCGCCGAGCTTGCGCATCGCCGCGGCCGGCGGACCGATGAACCTCACCCCGATCCGGTCGCACAACTCGACGAATCCGGCATCCTCGGACACGAACCCCCAACCGGCCCAGCAGGCATCCGCCCTGGCGGCGATCATCGCCCGTTCCAGCTCCGCGTGATCCAGGTACGGGCTGCCCAGATCGCCCTTGTCGCGCAACACCACACCCTCGTCGGCGGACCGGACGAAAAGCGCCCCACGCTCGGCGACCGTATGCAGCGCAATGACTTTGATGCCGTACCCGTACTCGGAATTCAGCTCCCGAACCGCGCGGATCAGCCGCACCGCCGGCTCGCCTCTGTTGATCACCGCAATCCGAGTGAACATGCCAGTTCGCTCCTTCGTCGCCGTCGACGTGTGTGCCTCGTGACAGGTCGACCTGTCAGGGCATGTGTGTCCTGCTGGAGTGCCAGAACGCCCGATCGCCACACCGTATCGGGGTCGGGCTGTCGTGTCCCAGCGAGTCTGGGACGAGTCCGATGCCGGGGAGACCGGGCGGCCACACGCCTTCAGGCGTACCTCCGGGCGACGGCCGCCGCCTCCTGGCCGTAGGAAGGACCGTGCGTGACGGCGTGCACGAGCAGTGGATGGAGCTGGTGCAGGCCCGTCCGCTCCCGCCAATCCGCCGGCAATTCGGCAGCTTCCGCATAAGCATTCTGGACCCGCTCCAAGTGGGGCGTGCCGAACAGTTCGAGCATCGCCAGGTCCGTCTGGCCGTGCCCGCCGTGCGCGGCCGGGTCGATCAGCACCGCCGCGCATATTGCTGAGGGGCCGGGTGAGTACAGGACGTTCCCGCCCCAGAGGTCGCCATGGATGCGGGCCGGCGGCCGGTCGTCGTCGAACTCCCCAGCCATCAGGCGCTCGCACACCCGATCCACCAGCCGGGCACCGGCCGGGCTCAGCGTGCCCCGCCGCTCGGCAGCGGTCGCGTACGGCTGCAGTCGGGTGCTGGCATAGAACTCGCCCCAACGACGGAACTCCTTGATCCTCAGGCCCTGTCGGCCGATGAAGCCATCCCCGTGCCAGCCTGGCGGCCCCGCACCGAACGCGTCAGCACCGGCCGCGTGGGTGATCGCCAGTGCCCGACCCAACGCCTCTGCCGCGCTTGCCGTCGGACGTGCGGGCTCGATCCTGTCCAAGGTGATGTGCCGCTCGCCGACCTCGCGCACACCGACGACGGCTGCTCCCCCGGCCTCGGCGGCCTCGCCCAGCCAGGCGAGACCGGCCGCTTCCCAGGCGAAGAAGCCCTGCGGTGCGTCGGTCCGGCGTTTGACGAACACCTGGTCAGTTGGCTCTGATGTCACCTGCCAACCGTAAAGTCAACGGTCACGCGAGACCACGTGGACCGGCCGGAAGAACTCCCCGCCGCCTTGTCAGCACGGCCTGACATTCGACTAGGGACTGGTCCTCGCTTCGCAGCTGTGCATCGCCAGTGACTCACTCGGACACGCGTCCACATCATCGTGCCTGTCGGCCACCTCCACTAGCGTGGGACTGACGCAGGATCGACTGCGCGCATCAAGCAACTCGACAGGGAGCCACCGTGGGGCACAGCGGGCAGTGGGGGTCCCGAGTCGACGATCGCACGCAGCAGTTAGCCCTACTGCCCCCACCGTTTCATGATCGGTTCGACATCGA
>DASQFG010000037.1:0-20035 GCA_035633315.1 Nakamurella sp.
TGGTCGGCGCCTCGCGATGGCGAACGCAGCTGCCGTTCATGATCGAGGCGGTGACGGCCGGGATCATCGGGGCCGGGCTGGCCATCCTCGGGCTGATCGGCGCGAAGTTCCTGTTCGTGGACAAGGCGCTTGGCCCGGTGATCCGTTCCGGGATCCTGCCTGACATCGACGGCGCCACCCTGGTGTGGGTGTCACCGATCCTGATCGCGATCGGCGCCGGGCTGGCCGCGGTGTCCGCGTACGTCACGCTGCGGTTGTACGTCAGGTTGTAGCGGCGGGTTGGACCGGCACTGTGTCCGGGCGGAGCGGTCCGGGAAACGCGGTCGCCGCGGCGATTACCCTGGACGAGCCATGGCCACGAACAAGATCGATTCCAGCAACCGACCCGGCGGGCGGAAGCTGATCGCCTCCAACCGCAAGGCCCGCCACGACTACACCATCCTCGACACCATCGAGGCCGGCATCGCACTGACCGGGACCGAGGTGAAGTCGCTGCGCTCCGGCCGGGCGTCGCTGGTCGACGGGTTCGCGACGATCACCGACGACGAGCTCTGGCTGCGCAACGTGCACATTGCCGAGTACGCCGAGGGGACCTGGACCAACCACGCCCCGCGACGGGTCCGCAAGCTGCTGGTGCACCGGATGGAGCTGGACCGGCTGGCCGGCAAGCTCAAGGAGGGCGGCCTGGCGCTGATCCCGCTGTCGATGTACTTCAAGGAAGGCCGGGTGAAGGTCGAACTCGGCCTCGGGCGGGGCAAGAAGTCCTACGACAAGCGGCAGGACATGGCCAAGCGGGACGCGGACCGGGAGCTGGCCAGGTATGCGGGCCGGCGCGCCAAGGGCATGGGCTGACGCCCCCGCCGCGGGTGCCTGCGGCCGTGGATGGCCAGGTCGGCGGTCGACGCGCCGCGCACCAACCGGGCCGCACCGGGAACACGTATGATGAAGGCGCTGTTCTCCCCGAGCACGAGTTGTACGAGTTGTTTCATGGGGGTGATCGGTCTCGACAGCGGATGTCGAGTGAGGTGAAGCGGGCCGAGGAAGGCGACGACGATCTCGTTAACCACACGTCGCAAAAAATCAAGCGCCGACCAAAATCGCGCTGACTTCGCCCTCGCCGCCTGAGCGAGTAAGGAGTCCGTCAGACCGGGTGTTCCTCCGACCCGGATCCTGGCGTCAGCCAGGGGGATTACCGAGAGATCCGGTCGCGGGATCTTGAGGGACACCTCACAGCGACTGGGCCTGTCGCACCAGCGTGTTCGCGAGACTGGTGGGGCCGAGTAGGGACATAGCGGACTGCGCCCGGAGAAGCCCTCACGAAGCAACGCTGGACGCGGGTTCAATTCCCGCCACCTCCACGCATCGTGGGTCGCACGAAGAAGGGCCCCGCCGACATCGGCGGGGCCTTTTTCGTGCTGTCCACTGTGACCGGGGGCTCAGCTCGGTTCTTTGACCTGGGCTCTCAGCTCGGTTCTTGGTTCATGACGTCGTCGGTCTTCGGCTCGGACTGGGCTTCGGACCTGGGTTCGGGTTTCGGTTCGGCCTTTTCGTTGGTGCGGGCACCGGCGGCCGGACCGCCGCTCCTGCCGCCCGACGCCTTGCCCGATCCCTTGCTCTTGTCCGATCCGCGTTTGGCCGGCTTGCCGCGCGCCGACGGATCGGTGGAGGTCTCATCGAGGTCCATCCGCAACCGATCCAGCTCGCCACGAAGGTAATCGCGGGTCGCGACCTCGCCGATGGCGATCCGCAGCGCCGCCAACTCCCGGGCCAGGAACTCGGTGTCGGCCTTCGTCTGGGCCGCCCGGTTGCGGTCCTCGTCCAGCGTGATCCGGTCCCTGTCGTCCTGCCGGTTCTGCGCCAGCAGGATCAGCGGCGCCGCGTAGGCCGCCTGGGTGGAGAAGGCCAGGTTCAGCAGGATGAACGGGTACGGGTCCCACCGGTAGCTGACCGCGAACAGGTTGATGATGATCCAGACGATCACCAGCAGCGTCTGCCAGAACAGGAACGTCCCGGTGCCGATGAATCGGGCCAGGTTCTCCGACAGCCTGCCGAAGGTCTCCGGGTCGATGTCGAGGCTGAACCGGCGGCCACTCTTGGGTTGGTCGAGCCGGCGGCGGGTGGGGGCGTCAGCCACGGCTCGCTCCGGCCGGTCCTGCCGAACCCGGGGTGGGCAGCTCGCTCTCCTTGGTCGTCATCGATCGCAGAATGGCTCGGCGCCGGCCGACCTGGCTATGCCTACCGGGATGGCTGCCCACCTCGGCGTCGTCCTGGCCGGCGCTGTCGTCGGTCAGGCCCTCTTCCCGCCAGTTGTCGGGCAGCAAGTGGTCGAGCACGTCGTCGACGGTGACGGCACCGAGCAGGTGCTCCTCGTCGTCGACGACCGGGGCGCAGACCATGTTGTAGGACGCGAAGAAACGGGTGACGTCGGTCAGCGCCGCGTCCGGTGACAGCTGGGCCATCTCGGCGTCGATGGCACCGGCGACGAGCTCAAATGGAGGTTCACGGAGCAGCCGCTGGGTGTGCACGCAGCCGAGATACCGGCCGGTCGGCGTGGCCTGGGGTGGCCGGCAGACGAACACCATCGAGGCCAGGGCCGGGGTGAGGTCGGGGGAGCGGATCCGGGCCAGTGCCTCGGCGATCGTCGCGTCCGGGCTCAACACCACCGGCTCGGGCGTCATCAGGCCGCCGGCCGTGTCCGCCGAGTACTGGAGCAGCCGGCGGACCGGTCCGGATTCCTCCGGTTCCATCAGGCCGAGCAGGCGTTCCTGGATGCCGACGGGCAACTCGGCCAGCAGGTCTGCGGCGTCGTCCGGGTCCATGGCCTCGAGGATGTCCGCGGCGCGGGCCTCGTCCAGGTGGGCCAGCAGTTCCTTCTGGTCGTCCTCCGGCAATTCCTGCAGAACGTCCGCAAGCCGGTCGTCATCGAGCATGTCGGCCACCTCGTAGCGCAGCTCGATGTCGAGTTCACGCAGGATGCCGGCCGCGTCGGCGGCGCGCAGCCCCTCGAAGGAGGCGAGCACCTGCTGGGCGCCGCGGATCGAATGTCCGGTGAGCTGAGCCGGATCCATGCCGCGAACGTCGGTCCAGGCCACCACCTGCACCGGAGCGCGGCGGCCGATCCGCCGGGTCCGCTCCCGCACGGCCAGGCGGGAGATCACCCAGTCGCGAGTACGGGTCCGTTCCATCGCCGCATCGACGACGGTGGCCGCGCTGGCGGTGGTGGCCAGCTGAACCTGGGCGCCGAGCAGCTGGCCGAGGAGCCGGAGCTCCAGCGTGCGCTGCTCGAATCGGCGCATGCTGACCGAACCGGTGGCCAGCGCGACCGCGTGCGACTCCAGGCTGCTGACCCGCAGCATCGGCACGAAGATCGGTCGGCGGGTCGGCAGCTCGACGACCAGGCCGAGCGCCCGTGGGGGTTTGCGGTCCAGCCGCAGCGCGACCACGATGTCGCGCACCTTGCCGATCGACTCACCACTCGGGCCGAACACCGGCAGCCCGTCGAGCTGCGCGACGAACACTCGGGTGTTGGGGGCCACGAGCACAGATTAGGACCCGCAGGCCGCCCACAGACGCAGGGCACGGCCAGCCGGAGCAGCTCTGACCTGGACGGCACTGGCCGTTGGCCCGCCGTTCACCCAGCGTCTGCACGACTCGCCGTGCCGCGTACAGGGTTAACAGTCCTGTCGTACGGCCTGTCCACACGAATCGGACAGCGGCACTGCGTAGGGTTGCGGTTTGTCGAATGTCGGGCGCGCGATAATCCGTTCGCACGTGCGAGCAGCAGGTGAAGCAGCACAGCACCGCCGCCGGGCCCGCAACCAGCCACTGATGAGGATGTTCCACATGCGTTTGCGCGCCGCGCTTGTTGCCGTGCCTTTGATCGTCCTGCCGATGCTCGCCGCGGCAGCATGCTCGTCGAGCAGTTCGAGTTCGTCGACCAGCGGTTCGTCAGGCACGGAAACCGCGAGCTCCAGCGAGGCCGCCACCCTCGGGCCCTCGGTACCGGCGGCCACCGCGCTGGCCGCTCCGGTCGACGCGTCGCTGCTGGCCACGGCCAGCGGAGCCTTCGGTGAGAAGCCGACCTTGACGTTCCCGTCCACCCCGGCGGTGCCCAGCCTGCAGCGCACCATCCTGTCGGAGGGCACCGGTCCGCTCACCGCGAGCGGCGACTGGCTGATCACCAACTACCTGGGCCAGATCTGGAACGGCAAGGTCTTCGACAACTCCTACGACAAGGGCTCCACGTCGGCGTTCCAGATCGGCGTCGGCAAGGTCGTTCCGGGCTGGGACGTCGGTCTGGTCGGGGTGCCGGTGGGCAGCCGGGTGCTACTGAGCCTGCCGCCCGCGGACGGCTACGGCTCCGCAGGCAGCTCGGGTGCCGGCATCGGCGGGACCGACACGATTGTGTTCGTCGTCGACATCGTCCAGGCGATCGGTCCGACAGCGGGCGGCCAGACGGATGCGACCCCGCAACCCGCACCCGCGACCGGTCCGCAAGTCGTCGGCGCGCTGGGAGTCGCACCGACCATCACCGTTCCGGCGGGGACGGCGGAGCCCACCGCTCCGACCGTCACCGTGCTGGCCACCGGCACGGGCGCACCGATCACGAACGGGAGCGTGCTGTCCCAGTACGTAGCCGTCACCTGGACCGGGGAATCGGCGGGGTCGACGTGGCCGAGCGGTGCCACCGACGGCAGCAGCGGTCAGGGGCCGCAGGAGCTGCCCGTCGCGGCCGGCGGACCGTTCGCGAATCTGGTCGGCGTGCCGCTCGGCAGCCGCGTGCTGGTCCAGGTGCCGGCGCAGACGGACTCGTCGTCGGGTCAGTCGTCGCCGTCCATTGCCGCGGTCGTCGATGTGATCGCTCAGACCGCGAAGTCGTAGCGTTGCGGGTCAAACGGGGAAATAGAGACGACTAGGCTGATTGGGTGACGGTGGCACAGACCGGTTCACGGCGGATCCTCGTCTGGGATGTCGTCGGGCTCCTGGTGCGCCTGGGCCTGGCGGCGGTCTGGCTGTTGTCGGGCTTCGAGAAGGCGTCCGATCCGCGCGAGACCATCGTGGCGGTGCGCTCCTACGAGCTGCTTCCGGAGTCGCTGGTCAGCACGGTGGCCGCAACGCTGCCGTACCTGGAGATCTCCCTCGGGGTGCTGCTGGTGCTCGGATTTGCGACCCGGCTGGCCGCCGCGCTGTCGGCTGTGCTGCTCCTGGTGTTCATCGGCGGGGTGATCTCCGCCGCAGTCCGCGGCCTGTCGATCGACTGCGGATGCTTCGGCGGGGGCGGCCAGGTGTCGGTGGGAGCAACCACCTACACGCTGGAGATCCTGCGTGACATCGGGTTTCTGGCGCTCGCCGGCTACCTGATCTGGCGGCCCGACACCCCGCTGTCGATCGATCGCTTCGTGCGCCGACGCGCCGAGGTTACGGCAGTGTCGGCGGCCGACGAAACGGCCGACTAGCGGCCGATAGAAGGCATAGTGGAACTCACCCGGTGGAAGTGGCTCGCCGGTGACGGCGGGCGGGGGGCAGGGTGCGCCCCCGGCGAGGAGGACAGCACAGTGGCGCAGGGCAGCAGCGGGCGCAAGCCGACCGGCCCCCAGAACAACAAGGGGTCCTCCGGCGGCAACTCCTCGAAGTCGGCTGCGTCGAAACCGCCTAAGGGCGGCAAGCAGCAGTCCATCTCGCGGAAGTCGGTGGCGCAGGCCCGCACCTCGAACACGAACAACCGCACCCAGCTGATCATCGGTGTGGTCGCGGTCGTGGTGATCGCCGCCATCATCATCATCGGCATCGTGATGAACCAGAAGGAAACAGCCGTTCAGAACGCGGGCTACGGGGCGTCGACCAAGTCGGTGGCGACCGAGTCCAACGGCGTGGTGAGCGTGTCCAACCCATCGGTGACGGGCACCACCCCGAAGGTCATCGATCTGTACGAGGACGCGCTGTGCCCGGCCTGCACGGAGTTCGAGGCGCAGTTCGGTCAGCAGATCAACCAGGCCGTCGACGAGGGCAAGCTCACCGTCAACGTTCACATGCTGACCTTCCTCGACCCCCGGTCGTTCTCGCAGAACTACTCGACCCGTGCCGCCGCGGCGTCGCTCTGCGTCGCGCAGGAGGACGGGTCGCAGTCGGGGGTGTACATGGGCTTCCGCTCCGCGCTGTTCGCCTCGGATACCCAGCCGACCGAGGGCGGGTCAGCCGATCTCACTGATCAGCAGCTGGCCGACCTGGCGACGTCCAAGGGCGCATCGGACGCCGCTGCGCAGTGCATCACGTCCGGGCAGAACATGGCCGCAGCGACCGCCGCGGACCAGTCGTCGACGGCGACGCTGAAGGCGGCGACCAGCGGCCAGGTCGCCACGCCGACCGTGGTGCAAAACGGCGCACCGGTGAAGACCTCGGTGGACTGGCTGACCACCCTGCTCGCACAGCCCTGACGGCAGTCCTGAGACGGGAGCGGCGACGTTCGATTAGGAGGCGCTGCGGCGAGTTGGTAACCTATCCCGGCAGCTTGGGGCTGTGGCGCAGCTGGTAGCGCACAACACTGGCAGTGTTGGGGTCAGGGGTTCGAGTCCCCTCAGCTCCACGCGAATCAACAACATCCCCGCTCCTACCGAGAGAGCGGGGATGTTTGTCGTGGTGCCCTGTCGTGGGTTTCGCCGACTTGGTGGCTCGGTCTTGGGGGTCTCAGGTCGCCCGACCACCTGCCCGGCACCCGCCGAAACCGGGCGCGCGCAGCAACGAAACCGGCCGCCGGGACGTGCGGAGGCGCGTCAGTTGCGTCCTTGAAGAACCGCTCGGCGATCTCTCGGCGGAGAACTGCGTGCCCTCGCGGGGTGTACCGCCCACCCTGCGACTAAGCTGCAAATCGTTCCGGACACCTCCGGGGCCCGTCAGTGCGCCGACATCCTGGAGGCCAACTTTGACCGCCGTCGCTCCTCGCCCCGTGGTGACCCGGCCGTACCCGGTCCAGCGACCGGCGCGTGGCTCGAAGTTCCTGAGTTACCTGCACACCACGGACCCGAAGGTCCTTGGCGTCATGTACATCGCGACTTCGTTCACCTGGTTCATGATCGGCGGCCTGATGGCGCTGTTCATGCGCGCCGAACTGGCCCGCCCGGGGATGCAGTTCCTCTCGCCCGAGCAGTACAACCAGCTGTTCACCATGCACGGCACGATCATGCTGCTGTTCTATGCCACGGCGGTGGTGTTCGGGTTCGCCAACTTCGTGCTGCCGCTGCAGATCGGCGCGCCGGACGTGGCCTTCCCGCGGCTGAACGCGTTCTCCTACTGGCTGTACTTCTTCGGCGCGATCATCGCCAGCGCCGGCTTCTTCACCCCCGGTGGCGCGGCCGCGTTCGGCTGGACCGCCTATACCCCGCTGTCCCTGTCGGTGAACACCCCGGGCGTCGGCGGCGACCTGTGGATCATGGGTGTGGCCGTGTCCGGCCTCGGCACCATCCTCGGCGGCGTGAACATGATCACCACGGTGATCTGCATGCGCGCCCCCGGCATGACGATGTGGCGGGTCCCGATCTTCACCTGGGCCATCCTGGTGACGTCGATCCTGATCCTGGTCGCGTTCCCGGTGCTGACGGCGGCGCTGCTCGGCCTGGCCTCGGACCGACATTTCGGCTCGCACGTGTTCGACCCCGCCAACGGGGGCGCCATCCTGTACCAGCATCTGTTCTGGTTCTTCGGGCACCCCGAGGTGTACATCATCGCCTTGCCTTTCTTCGGCATCATCTCCGAGATCATCCCGGTGTTCTCGCGAAAGCCGCTGTTCGGCTACCGCGGCATGATCTACGCGCTGCTGGCCATTGCAGCGCTGTCCATCGCGGTGTGGGCGCACCACATGTTCGCCACCGGTGCCGTGTTGCTGCCCTTCTTCAGCTTCATGACGTTCCTGATCGCCATCCCGACCGGCCTGAAGTTCTTCAACTGGATAGGCACCATGTGGAAGGGCCAGGTCAGCTTCCAGACACCCATGCTGTTCGCCGCCGGGTTCCTGGTCACGTTCCTGTTCGGCGGACTGACCGGCGTGATCCTGGCCGCGCCGCCGCTGGACTTCCACGTGTCGGACTCGTACTTCGTCGTTGCGCACTTCCATTACGTGCTCTTCGGCACGATCGTGTTCGCCACCTATGCGGGCATCTACTTCTGGTTCCCCAAGATGACCGGCAGGTTCCTGGACGAGAAGCTGGGCCAGCTGCACTTCTGGACGACGTTCATCGGGTTCCACCTGACGTTCCTGATCCAGCATTGGCTGGGCAACATCGGCATGCCCCGGCGGTACCCGGATTACCTGCCGACCGACGGCTTCACCACGTTCAACACTCTGTCCACGATCGGCGCTTTCGTGCTGGGCGCATCGACCCTGCCGTTCCTCTGGAACGTCTTCCGGTCGTACCGGTACGGCGAGATCACCACCGCCGACGACCCGTGGGGCTACGGCAACTCGCTGGAGTGGGCGACCAGTTCACCGCCGCCGCGGCACAACTTCCTGTCGTTGCCGCGGATCCGATCCGAGCGGCCGGCGTTCGAGCTGCACCACCCGTACATGATCGACCGCATGCGCAGCGAGGCCCATCCCGCGCGGGGTTGGAAGCCGCTGGCCGAGGCCGAGGCGAGCGCGCATCTGAGGATCCCGGAGACGGAGGGCTCCGGCCCGGGGACGGCTCCCTTCGGAGGGTGATCCGCCCAGCACCACCGAACCAAGGTCGTTCATGTCATCTGTGCTGATCACCGTCACCGGTCCCGATCGACCAGGCGTGACGGGTGTGCTGTTCTCCGCGCTCGCCGCCCACCGGGTGGAAGTGCTGGACATCGATCAGGCCGTCATCCGTGGTCAGTTGACCCTTGGCGTGCTGGTCGGGGTCCAGGACGACCCGGAGAGCCTGCAGGAAGACGTCGAGCACGCCATGGCGTCGGTGCGGATGACGGTGCGGGTGGGGATCGATCAACCCGGTGACGACCGGCGCCGGTTTCCCACGCACGCCGTGGTGGTGCTGGGCCGGCCGCTGCAGGCCAGCGCGATCGGCGCGCTGGCCCGGCGATTCGGGACGATCGACGTCAACATCGAGGCGATCAAGCGGATCGCCGACTACCCGGTCACCGGTCTCGAGCTCTCGGTGCGCGCACCCGACGACGAGCAACTGCGGGCGGCTGTGGTGGAGGTCGGCACCGAGACCGGCGTCGACATCGCGGTCGAGCGGGTCGGCATCGCCCGGCGGGCCAAGCGGCTGATCGTGTTCGACGTCGACTCCACGTTGATCACCGGGGAGGTGATCGAGATGCTGGCCGAGCACACCGGCGCCAGGGCGGCCGTCGAGGAGATCACCACCGCCGCGATGCGCGGCGAGCTCGACTTCGCCCAGTCGCTCCGGGCCAGGGTGGCCATGCTGAAGGGGCTGGATGCGGCGGTGCTGGACGAGGTCGGTGCTTCGCTCGTGCTGACCCCGGGGGCCCGCACGACAGTGCGGACGCTCAAGCGCCTCGGCTACCGCTGCGGCATCGTCTCCGGCGGTTTCACCCAGGTCACCCGGCATCTGGTCGATGAACTCGAGTTGGACTTCGCCGCGGCGAACACCCTGGAGGTGATCGACGGGCGGCTGACCGGACAGGTCGTCGGCGAGATCATCGATCGACCCGGCAAGGCCAGGGCGCTGGCCCGGTTCGCCGCTGAGGCAGGCGTGGGGCTGAACCAGACGGTCGCCGTGGGGGATGGCGCCAACGACATCGACATGCTCTCCGCCGCGGGTCTCGGGATTGCCTTCAACGCCAAACCCGTGGTGGCCGAGCACGCCGACACCACGCTCAACCAGCCGTTCCTCGACCCGGTGCTGTTCATTCTCGGCATCACCAGGGACGAGATCGAGGCTGCCGACGCCGAGGACGGCACGTTGCGCCGGGTGCCGTTGAACTGATCGAACACGTCAGATCGATTCAGCTCGGGACGAGGTGATGAGGCGTGGTGACTCCGGACGTTGGGAGTGCCGAGGAAAGTGGGACGACGGCGCAGGAGCTCGGCTCGGCGCTGGCGCCGCTGCGGGAGCGGTACGCGCACTGGCTTGCGCTGAGCTCGCAGGAGGTCGAGCGCGACCGCGAGGAGGCCGCAGCGGACATCCGGGCGATGCAGCTCGTGCTGCGGATGGAGCGACAGGACCCGCCGTCCTGGCACCGGGCGATGCAGGCCGCCGTCACCGGTGCCTCGTCGATCTGCCTTGACCCGCGCAGCCAACCTGGCGGGGAATGGTTCGACGCGGTCCGGGACTACTGCGTGGGACACATCCGCAAGGTGACCAGGCGGGCCAGGGGAGCGCACTGGGTGGCCGTGCAGGACCTGCCGGGGGTCACCGTCGAGGTCGAAGGCACCCAGGTGCGGGTGCTGCTTCCCGGGCTGGTCAGCGAGCTGGACGCGCGGATCTCCCGGTTGCAGGTGGGCGGCACGGACGTGCCGGTCGGTCCCGAACCGGGGCCCGATTCCGGGGCGTCGGACGGCGTGTTGCGGGTCTGGACCCCGACCGAGCCGGTGATGACGCTGGGCAAGGCGATGGCGCAGGCCGGCCATGCCGGCATGATCGCGGCCGCGCTGCTGGCGGATCCGGACCAAGCGGCCCTGCAGCGATGGGCGCAAAACGGCTGCCCGGCCGTCGTCCGCCGGTCGGCGCCGGCGCACTGGGCGGGCCTGCTGGGGGCCGTCGCGGACGAGCGGGGCGGCTGGGCGAGTGAGCGGCTGCTGGCGGTCCGGGACGCCGGGTTCACCGAGATCGCTGCTGGCACGGTGACCGCCATCGCAGCCGCCCCGCACTGAGCGTCGGCGGCGCCGACCGTCAGGCTGCGCGCCTGCTGCGCGGGCACTTCGGCGCGGTCGTCGGCAGCAGCGCGCCGGCCCTGCCGCTGTCCGATCATCGCGCGCCGGTCGTGGATCTGGCCGTCGGGCCGGCGTGATGACCGGGCGCGTCAGGACCCGGGGGTGATCCACAGCACGCCGTACGGGTGCAGCCAGACGTTCCCGTCGCCGCCCGGGTGGATCCGGTCGCCGGTGAGCGCGTCGACCCCGCCGGTGAGCCCCAGCTCGGCCAGCCGCCAACCCGGGAACGGCCGCCACGAGTCGGTGACGTTGAACAGTTCCAGCAGCGGGCCGAGCGGGTGCCGCCGCAGCACCGGCAGAATCCCGGGATCGGCCACCTCCGGGACCTCCGCCGCTACCGACGCCTCCAGGTGCGGCAGCGACGAGCGCACCGTGATCAGGTGGCGGATCCCGGCGAAGACCCGGCCCGCCGCGGTGCCGAGGTCATGGCGCCGCTCGGCGACCTGCCAGTCCATCCGCGGCCGGTGCGCCCAGCGGCTGTCGTCGGCGTGGCCCGGTTCCTCCGCCCAGTACGGGTCGTTGACGGTGGCCAGTTCGTCGCCCATCCAGATCACCGGGATGCCGCCCCAGCCCATGATCACGGCGTGGCCGAGGAACAACCGGCCGACCACGCGGTCCACATCCTCGGCCGACACGGCGGTCTGCAGGCCGGCGAGACTGGCTGCGCTGCCACTGATCCGGCGGTCGCCGGTCTCCGGGTTGGCCTGGAAGACCAGCCCTCTGGCGGGTGATCCCGGGTAGCTGCCCGAGTAGTAGTCGGACAGGAACGACTGGTGCCAGAAGCCGTTCAGGCCGACCGCGGCCGCGTCGCCGGAATCGATGGCCCAGCCGATGTCGTCATGGCAGCGGATGTAGGTCACCCAGGTGGTGCTGGAGGGCACCGGCGGGATCGACCGGAGTGCCTGCGCGGTCAGGGTGACGTCCCTGGTGGCCAGCATCGACCAGATCTGAACCATCAGGCTGTTGTGGTAGGCGATGTCGCTGACCTTGCCGTGGTGCGCTCCCTGTCCCAGGTAGTGCACCAGGTCCTGCGGCGCGACGATCGCCTCGGCCTTGAAAAGCACTGCGGGGCAGGCGATCCGGGCCACCGCGCGGAGGGCCTGGGTGATCGCGTGGACCTCGGGCTGGTTCTGGCAGTTGGTGCCCATCCGCTTCCACACGAAGGCGATCGCGTCCAGTCGCAGCACCTGGACCCCGGCGTTGGCCAGGAACAGGATGATGTCGGCGTACTCGGCGAAGACGTCGGGGTTGCTCCAGTTGGTGTCCCACTGCCAGGTGTTGAACGTCGTCCACACCCATCCGTTCAATTCCGGCGAATAACTGAAACTGCCCGGCGCGAAATCCGGGAACACCTCGGGCAGCGTCGCCTCGTAGCGGTCGGGCTCGCTGCGATCGCCGAATATATAGAAGTAGTCGCGGTAGTGCTGGTCGCCCTCGCGGGCGGCCTGCGCCCAGGCGTGGTCGGCGGCGACGTGATTGAGCACCAGGTCCATCACCAGGCTGATCCCGTCGCGGCGCAACGTCGCGGCCAGGTGCCGCAGGTCGTCGACGGTGCCGAGGTCGTCCCGCACCGCTCGGTAGTCGGCCACCGCGTAGCCGCCGTCGCTGTCGCCCTCCCGCGGCCGCAGTAGCGGCATCAGGTGCAGGTAGCTGACGCCGAGTTCGGTCAGGTAGCCGATCTTGTCCTCGATCCCGGCCAGGTCACCGGCGAACCGCTCGGCGTAGGCGGCGTAACCGAGCATGTGCTCGTCCAGGAACCAGCCAGGATCAAGCGTGCGCTCCATGTCCAGCCGCGCGAGCTCGCCATCGCGCTCGGCGAACGCGACGGCGGCCGAACGGATCAGCCGTTCCTCCAGGGCTCCGAGCTGATCGGGCTTGTAGACCGCGATCAGCCCGTTGTGCAGGTCGTCCCACCAGCGGTCCAGCCGCAGGCCGAACAGCTCGCGTCGGTGCGCCGGTTCTGCGGTCAGTGCCTCGTCGGCCAGGGCATGGATGTCGGCGGGCGCGGATGGCATGGCGAGATTGTGCACCAGCGCCAGTGCCCGCGGCACGGCCAGGGCTCAGGGTGCGCACAGGGTGCGCGGCCGACACGGGAGCGCATTGTCACCACACTGATGCAACAGGTGACATCCTCACCATGGCTACGGTGGGAGGACCTGCCCGATGACGGATGCCGAAGGTCTCGACGTTCCGCGAGCCGACAGCTAGCCGACGCCGCGGTTCAACGGCAGAAATGGGGCGCTGAATGGGTGATCGACTCCGCCGGCCGACGATGAACGACGTCGCCCGCGCGTCGGGGGTCAGCCTGAAGTCGGTGTCCCGCGTCATCAATGACGAGGTGGGCGCATCGCCGCAGACCAGGGAGCGGGTTCTGGCGGCGGCTCGCAAGCTCGGTTACCGGCGGAACGACGCGGCTCATGCGCTGCGCCGCGCGGACGGCCGATCGGCATCGATCGGGCTGGTGCTCGAGGACATCGGCAACCCGTTCGCCTCGGCGCTGAACCGGGCCGTCGAGATGGTCGCCAGCCCGCAGGGCAGCCTGGTGCTGGCGGTCAGCACCAACGCCGACCCGGATCGCGAGGAGCAACTGATCTACCGGCTGCTGGCCAGGGCCGTCGACGCGCTGGTGATCATGTCCTGCCGTCGCGACCACCGTTTCCTGCAGCCGGAGCTGGATCGCGGGCTACCCATCGTGTTCGTGGACCGGCCGGCCCGCCGCATCGAGGCGTCAACGGTACGGGTGGCCAACAGCAAGGGCGCGCACGACGCCACCGCGCACCTGATCACCCACGGCCATCACCGGATCGCCTTCCTGGGTGACCGGCCGTCGTTGTACACGGCCGACGAGCGAACCCGCGGGTACCTGCGCGCGCTGCGCGAGGCGGGGCTGCCGGCCGATCCTGCGGTGCAGTGGCGGGGCGAGGCCGACAGCGAGCACGGCGCCCAGGCGCTGTCCGCGATGCTCGACCTGGCAGACCCGCCGACCGCCGTGTTCGCCGGGAACAACCTGATCGCCGTCGGGGTACTGGCGCTGCTGCGACGGCGCAATTTACACCACAGGATCGCTGTCGTCGGGTTCGACGACCTGGACCTGGCCGAGGCGGTGGACCCGCCGCTGACGGTGATCGAGCAGGACCCCAGGGCCATCGGGCGGCTGGCCGCCGAGCAGGTGTTCGCGCGGCTGGCCGACGGTCAGGCAGCCATCAAGGACATCGTGGTGCCGGTGCAACTGATCCCGCGGGGCTCGGGGGAGATATCCGGCCCGTTCGCCGGCAAGTAGTCGTCGGCCGATCCGGCGGCCCTGCGAGCCGTCGGTCCTGGCGGTCCATTCCCGGCGAACACCGCGAGGCGATCAATCCACGCGTTCAGTCCAGGACCTCCACGCCCGCCTCCCGCATCGCGGTGACGGCGGCCTCGGTGTCGCCGGGGTGGAGCTCGACGAACCGGGTCAGCGACAGCGGCACCGTGACCCGGTAGCCCAGCCGCACGCCGTCGATGGCGGTGGACTTGACGCACCAGTCGCCGGCCAACCCGACGACGGTAATGGACATGATCCCGTTCTCGTCCAGGATGGCGGACAGCTCTGTCTCGCGGGTCGACCCGGTCGGCAGGTGCAGGACCGAGAACCCGGAGTAGCCGTCTTCAGGGCCGGAACCCTTGCGCACCACCGGTCCGTGCACCGGGATGTCCGGCAGCAACTCAGCGCCCTTGCTGTCGATGACGGTGTGCGCCGGCCAGAGTCCGCCGTGCTCGGCGAAGTGCGGGGTCTTCTGCGGGTGCCAGTCCTGGGTGTAGACGACCGTCCGCCCGGCCGCGGTCGCGTCCCTGATCAGCTTCGCGATGGGCGCGATGATCTCCTCGGCTCCGCGGACGTACAGCGAGCCGGTCGGGTCGCCGAAGTCGTGTTGCATGTCGACGACGACCAGCGCATGGTCGCGCCCGGCGTCGGGAGCCGCGGGAGGGGTGGTGATCGGATCGCTCACCCGGTACCCCTTTCTGGGTCGAGTGCTGGGGTCGATCTGTGCTGGTTGGATCGCTGGAGTTGAGCTTGACGCTGCTCAGCCGACCACCACCGTGGGCAGCGCCGGGTCGCCCTTCGACAGTTTGAGCCCTTCCCACGGCAGGCTGACCATCGCGGCCCGCAGGTGCTCTCGAGAGTCCTCGAGAGTGGCCAGGTCGTCGACCGGCCGTCCGCCGCGCACGAACGGGACCGGCAGGGTCCGATCCCCGGGTTCGGCCGCGGGAGGCCTGGTCACCCGGAACACGACCTCCTCGTCCGCGGTGCCGCTGGCCCGATGCCGGCGCAACGCCGACTTCCGGCCGCCGTGCGAGGACTTGTGCTCGCTGCGCTTCTCCACCGCGCGCCCGTCGACCTCGACGAGCTTGTAGACCATGCCGGCGGTCGGCGCGCCGGACCCCGTCACCAGTGCGGTGCCCACCCCGTAGACGTCCACCGGGTCGGCCGCCAGCGCCGCGATCGCGAACTCGTCGAGGTCCCCGGACAGCACGATCCTGGTCTGGGTGGCACCCAGCTCGTCCAGCTGTTCGCGGGCGGCCTTGGTGAGCACGCCCAGATCGCCCGAGTCGATGCGCACGGCACCCAGATTCGTGCCGGCCACCTCGATCGCGGTGGCGATCCCCGCGGTGATGTCGTAGGTGTCCACGAGCAGCGTGGTGTCGACCCCCAGGCTGGCGATCTGCGAGGCGAACGCGGCCGCCTCGGTGTCGTGCAGCAGGGTGAAGGAATGCGCCGCGGTGCCGCCGGTCGGAAGGCCGTACCTGCGGCCGGCTTCCAGGTTGGAGGTCGCGGAGAACCCGGCGAGATACGCGGCCCTGGCGGCGGCGACCGCCGACTCCTCATGGGTTCGTCGCGAGCCCATCTCGATCAACGTGCGGTCCCCGGCAACGGACACCATTCGCGCCGCGGCGGACGCGATCGCGCAGTCGTGGTTGAGGATGGACAGCGCCAGCGTCTCCAGGATGACCGTTGCGCCGAACGTTCCGGTGACGGTCAGCACCGGCGAACCGGGAAAGTACAGCTCGCCCTCCCGGTAGCCCTCGATGTCGCCGTCGAAGGCGAATGCGGCCAGGTAGTCGATCGTGCGGCGGTCGAGAACGGGCTCCAGACGGGCGATCTCGGCCTCGCCGAAGCGGAATCGGGTCACCGCGTCGATCAGCCGGCCGGTGCCGGCGACCACCCCGTAGCGCCGCCCGGCCGGCAGCCGCCTGGCGAACACCTCGAACGAACACGCCCGGTCCGCGGTGCCGTCGGCCAGCGCCGCCTGCAGCATCGTCAGCTCGTAGTGGTCGGTGAACAACGCGGTCGATCCCGTCTGCGGCTCGCCGGCGGACGGCGCGGATGCGGGCGCACGGGGTCCTGTCATCGGGCGAGCTTATGGCGTGTGCCGTACCGGCGAGCCGGTATGGGTGCCGTACCGGCGAGCCGCCGGACAGAGCGATGACGCGCCGCTAGCCTTGCCAGAACTGCAGCTGCGTGGCGCGCGGCCGCCAATTCCGGGAGGCGTCATCAGGTCACCGACGAAGGACAGCCGACGGGCGACGACCGGGAACATCCACGGACCGCGGATGCTGGCTGCGGCCGGGATCGGGTTGGCGATGGCGCTCGCCGCATGTGGCACCGGGACCCTGGACCTGTCCAGCACGGCCTCGTCGCCGGCCTCGTCGTCAGGGCTGTCGACTGCTTCCTCGTCGGCGCCGGCTGCCCCGCCGCCAAGCACGGCCGCGCTACCGTCGTCGGCGGCTCCATCGCCGGTTTCTGCATCTCCGTCAGCGGCCAGCGGTGGCGCGCCGGCCAGCGCGGCACCGGCTCCGGCGGCCCCACCGCCCGCCCCGCCGCCCCCCACCCCGACCCCCGCGCCGGGCCAGCTGGTCGCCGGACCGAGCGGTCCGTACACCGGCTCGCCGGCCTGCCCCGGGGTGACGTGCGTGACCCTGGCAATGACCGGGGACATGCTGCTGCACCCGGAGATCATCCAGCAGGCCCGCGAGGACGGCGGGGGAGCGATGGACTTCTTCCCCATGCTGGCCGCCCAGCAGCCCTACATCCAGGGCGCCGACATCGGTATCTGCCACCTGGAGACCCCGCTCGCGCCCGAGGACGGCCCGTTCTCCAATTATCCGGCGTTCTCGGTGCCGCCGCAGGTGCTGCCGGCCATCGTGCAGACCGGCTACGACGCCTGCACCACCGCCAGCAACCACACCCTGGATCAGGGCACCGAAGGCCTGAACCGCACCCTCGACGACCTGGATGCCGCCGGGTTGGTGCACGACGGCTCGTACCGCACCGAGCAGGACAGCAAGAACCCGGTGATCATCAACACCCCCAAGGCACGGGTGGGGTTGATCTCGGTCGCCTACGACTGGAACGGCTACGAACCCGACTATCCGTGGCAGACGTTCCGGATCGACACCGAGCTGATCAAGGCGAAAGCCAAGGCAGCCAAGGCGGCGGGCGCCGACCTGGTGGTGGTGGCCATGCACGCCGGCGAGGAGTACCAGTCCACTCCCAACGCCGAACAGAAGAACGCCGCGAAGTCCCTGCTCGCCGATCCCGACATCGACCTGGTCTACGGCCATCACGTGCACGTCGTGCAGCCGATGGAGAAGATCAACGGGAAGTGGGCGATCTACGGTCTTGGCAACAACATCGCCGCGCAGGGCTCCGAGGTCACCGGCACGCGTGACGGGTTGCTGGTCCGGGTGCAGTTCAGCCAGGACGCGGCCGGCACCTGGACGACCGGCGACGTGGCCTGGGTGCCGTCCTACCAGGACCTCTACTCCCCGTACCGCTGGTGCCCGCTGACCGGCGGAAACGTCTGCTCGTCGCCCTCCGAGGACGCCGACAACCTGGCCAGGACTGCCGCCACCGTCAACGAATGGGGCGCGGGCACCGACGGCGCGCACACCCTCTGAGCGCCGCCGCGCGCCTGCAACACTCCTGCCCGGTCCTGCCCGGTCCGTGCCAAAATGGAGCTGTGTCCGGCTTTCGATGGCTGCCCCTATGACAGCGGCGATGACAGCGGCGATGACAGCGGCGATGCGTGCCGCCTTCGCCACCAGTGCCCCCGCGCCCGAACAGGTCGAGTTCACCGAGCCGGTCGTCACCGGCGACGTGCCGTGGGTGACGATCGTCTGGAACGACCCGGTCAACCTGATGTCCTACGTCACGTTCGTCTTCCAGAAACTGCTGGGCCATCCGCGCCCGAAGGCGCACGCGCTGATGCTCGACGTGCACCACAAGGGCCGGGCCACCGTCTCCTCCGGTCCGCGGGAGAAGATGGAAGCCGATGTCGCCAAACTTCAGGGCGCGGGTCTGTGGGCGACGATGGCGCGAGACAGCTGAGGTGCGCCCCTTCCGACGGCGCCTCGGGCGCTACACGGCCGTGTTCGAGGCCGCGGAGGCCTCCCTGATCGCCGACCTGGTCGATCAGGTCCGGCAGCTGCTGGCCGGGCGCCGGTCGGAGACGCCGCCCGACCCGCTGGCCGAGCTGACCGGAATGACCGTGGGGCCGTCCACACCGCCGACGGACCCCGCCGTTGCCCGGCTGCTCCCGGACTTCACCACGGACGACTCCGAACTCTCCGCCGGTCTGCGGGTCCTGCACGAGCCGGAGGTCATCGCGGTCAAGGACGCGGCCGCGGTGACACTGCTCGACTCCCTGCCCAGAGGCGGCGGACAGGTGCGGTTGGACGACGTGACGGCGACGGCGTGGATCACCGCGCTGAACGACGTCCGGCTGGCCCTCGGGGTGCGGCTGGAAATCACCGAGGACGAGGTTCCACCGCACGGCATCGACGACCCGGAGAGCGCGGAGGCAGCCATGTACGCGACCTACCGCTGGCTGTCGGCGGTGCAGGATTCGCTGGTCACCGCCCTGATGGACTGATGGGATGGACTGAGCTCGGTCGCCCACTCGCCCGGGTCGCTGATTCGGAGTTGCGGCCCCCGCATCGTTAGGCTGGGCGGCGTGTTGAGGATTCCGGTCGACATGGTCGAGGCCATCGTCGCCCACGCCCGAGCCGATCACCCCGATGAGGCGTGCGGCATCATCGCCGGCCCGGCCGGCTCCGACCGCCCGACCCGGCTGGTGCCGATGACGAACGCCGAGCGCTCGCCCACCTTCTACCGCTTCGATTCCGGTGAGCAGCTGCGGCTCTACAAGCAGCTCGACGCCGCCGACGAAGAGGTGGTGGTGGTCTACCACTCGCACACCGCCACCGAGGCCTACCCCAGCCGGACCGACATCTCCTACGCCGGCGAGCCGCAGGCGCACTACGTCCTGGTGTCCACCCGTGAACCCGATTCGCACGAGTTCCGGTCGTTCCGGATCTTCGACGGGGTGGTCAGCGAGGAGGACGTGGAAATCATTCCGGCAGGTCCTGACGTTGCACCCCTCAGTACGGGCGAATCCGGCAGCCAACCGGTCAGCGCCGCGACCCACCTGGTGCAGTCCTGACCGCCCTGCCACTCGATCACCCAGATCATGAACCGCATCCGGACCCGGATCGCATTCCGAACAGCAACAAGGAGAACTGATGAGCGTCTCGGTGTCCGTCCCCACCATCCTGCGGCCGGTGACCAAGGGGGAGAAGACCGTCAGCGCGGAGGGAGGGACTCTCGCCGAGGTCATCACCGACCTGGACAGCCGCTACTCCGGGCTCGGCGACCGGTTGGTGAAGAACGGCGCGCTGCACCGCTTCGTCAACATCTACGTCAACGACGAGGACGTCCGGTTCACCGGCGGGCTGGAAACGACCGTGGCCGAGGGCGACGAGGTGACGATCCTGCCCGCCGTTGCCGGCGGATCGTCAACCGCCGGATCGTCCCGCTGATCGGGTCGATACAGCGATGGCCCGGTACGACAGCCTGATCGACGCGGTCGGTGGCACCCCACTGGTGGGGCTGCCGCGGCTGTCGCACTCTCCCGGAGTGCGGTTGTGGGCCAAGCTCGAGGACCGGAATCCCACGGGATCCATCAAGGACAGGCCCGCGCTGGCGATGGTGGCGCAGGCCGAGGCGTCCGGCCAACTCCGGCCGGGCTGCACGGTGATCGAACCGACCAGCGGCAACACCGGGATCTCGCTGGCGATGGTCTGCCGGGTGAAGGGCTACCGGCTGATCTGCGTGATGCCGGAGAACACCTC
>DASQFG010000038.1:0-7530 GCA_035633315.1 Nakamurella sp.
CGGACTTCGGGATGGGATCGTCACCGTTCTGCAGCAGGAGGTACCTCACCTGGGCGCGTTCGGTGCCCGACAGCCCGGTCCAGTCCCGCAGATGGCGGGTGACGAGCACACCGCCGGAGTGCACCGTCGGAGTGACAGTGATGTCCGTTCCCGCGGTCAGTTGGTGCCGCCAATCCGTCGACGCCGGTGTCCCGATCCGCGGCGTCGGGCCCCGATGCCGGCCGGCCCGGAAAGCCCCTGACCCTCGAACATCTCCTGGCTCACCTGCGAGCCCAGACTCTCCCAGAAAAGGAAGAACTTCGGCCGCTTCTCGACCGCCATGGCCCTCAGGCGTTGCAGGATTCCATCCACCACGACGCGGGTCTGGGCGGTCGCCAGATGCACCTTGCCCAGCGACAGCGCCGACGGCAGCACCGAGCACTGGATCGCGGCGGACGCGCAGTGCTCGCCGGCGTGCGTCAGCTCCCCGGGCGGTCACGTCCAGACGTCCGGCCTGAACATGTGAGTGGTGCGACATGTCGCCGGCCTGCTCCGGACCTCGCCTGCGTCATGCTCCCAACGGAATGGCCCCGGCAGGAGGCCGCCTCGGTGTGGCCGGACCACAGCGCAACCGGCGGCAACGACCGGCTTACCGTGCCCTACTCTGTCGCTCGTGCGCACGCACGAACTGGTCCTGGCCAGGATCGAGCGGGACCTGTCCGCCGGGCGGCTGATCGTCGGTGGCCGCCTTCCGGCCGAGCGGACCCTGGCCGCCGAACTCGGCGTGTCCCGGGCCTCGGTGCGTGAGGCCATCCGGGTCCTCGAGGCCATGGGCGTCATCCGGACGAATGTGGGGTCCGGGCCCGACGCCGGGGCTGTCGTCATCGACAATCCGGCCGCCGGCATGACGTCGGGCATCCGGTTGCACGTCGCGTCCCACCATGTGCCGGTCGGGGACGTCGTGCAGTTGCGGGTGCTGCTGGAGACGTGGTCCGTCGCCAGGGTCGCCGACCTGGTGAGCACAGCTGGCAGCGACGGCGTGACCGCACCGGATCTCGTCGGAGCCACCGAGGTGCTCGGCCGGATGGACGAGTCAGCGGTGACGATCGAGGACTTTCACCGGCTGGACGCCGCCTTCCACGGCAGCCTGGTCGCGCTGTCCGGCAACGTGCTGATCGGCGCGGTGATGGCCGGGCTCCGCGGTGCGATCCATGACCACGTGCTGACGGGGTCGCTCCGGCTACCCGACTGGCCCGCGACCGCCGCCCGGCTTCGTGCCGAGCACCGCGGGATCCTCGAGGCCGTCGAAGCCGGAGCGCCCGGCGAGGCGGCCGAGCGGGTGCGCGCGCACATCGAGGGCTTCTACCGCGAGGCTGATCTCGGCGCCGCCTCCCGCGGCGCGACGACGAGCGCGACGACGAGCGCGACGACCGACGGGAATACCGACGGGAATACCGCGCTGACCTGACGGCCGTCGACGGGTCTATCCGGCCGCCGCGCCCACCAGGATGACCTCCAGGGTTCGGGGGCCGTGTACCCCCTCCACTCTGGACAGTTCGATGTCGCTGGTCGCGCTCGGACCGCTGATCCAGGTCTGCGGGCAGTCCGCGGTCAGCAGCGCAACGCCTTCGGGCACGGTACCCACGACCTGATCGGCTCGCACCACGCAGATGTGGTGGTCCGGAACGAGAGTGATGGCCCGCCGACCCTGATCATCCGCGCCGTCCAGCACGATCGTCCCGGTGTCGGCGATGGCCACCCGGGCGGCGGTCACCACCGCTACCACGGTGTCCAGCCGGTCCAGCGGCACCGGATCGGTGCGGCTGTCGGTGAGCACCTCGAACCCGGCGGCCCGGATTGTGTCGACCCAACCGGCGTCAAGGCCGACCGGGACGACCACCGCAGGGGCCGCTCCGGTGGTGAGAGTCGTTGGCGCGCCGAGCGACTGGGTGATCGCGGTGGTCAGCTCGGCGACGTCCGCCGCGCGGTGCACGATGGCCTTGTAGTCCACCAGCCGGTCGACGAGCAGCTCGATGGTGGCCGGAGCTCCCGGCTTCCACGGCCCGACAGTGCGGTATTCGCGGGGGATCTCGACCAGGTCGGTACCGGATTGGCTGAGCGCGCCGCGGATCCGGGCGAGCACGTGCTCGCGGGCGCCGGAGGATCGCGATGCCGTCATGACTGATCTCCGCGTTCCCGCGCCCACCATGTCCGGAAGGTTTCCGCCGGCGGCGACGGAAGATCCCTGGCCGCAGTCCATTTCGATGCGGGGAAGGGCAGCGACGAGATCCGGCCCTTCTTGCCGGCCACCAGACGCCCGACACCGGTGAGCTTCTCGGCCGCGGCGAACCGGCCGGCATCCGACATCACCCAGGAGGCAGCCTTCATCGCCGCACTCCAGCCGTCCGGAACCTTCCGCCCCCGATCCTCGTCGACCATCCGGGCACGCAGCATCACCAGCAGCGACGGAATGTCGATCTTGACCGGACACACCTCGTAACACGCCCCGCAGAGCGTCGAGGCGTACGGCAGCGACGCGTTCGGATCACCGTGACCGGTGGTCCCGGTGAGCTGCGGGGTGAGCACCGCGCCGATCGGGCCGGGGTACACCGAGCCGTAGGCGTGACCGCCGGTGCGCTCGTACACCGGGCAGACGTTCAGGCAGGCACTGCACCGGATGCAGTGCAGCGCGGCCCGTCCCACCGTATCGGCCAGGGCGCGGGTGCGGCCGTTGTCCAGCAGGACGAGATGGAATTCCTGCGGACCGTCGCCGGGCGTCACCCCGGTCCACATCGAGGTGTACGGGTTCATCCGCTCGCCGGTCGACGACCTGGGCAGCAGCTGCATGAACACCTCGAGGTCCTGCCAGGTCGGCAGCAGCTTCTCGATACCCATGACGGTGATGAGGGTCTCGGGGAGCGTCAGGCACATCCGTCCGTTGCCCTCGGACTCCACCACGGCCAGCGTCCCCGTGTCGGCGATCGCGAAGTTGGCGCCGGAGATGGCGACCTTGCTCTGCAGGAACTTCCGCCGCAGATGCGCCCGGGCGGCCATCGCCAGCGCGCGCGGCTCGTCGGTGAGACCCGGTGGCGCATCACCCATCTCCCGCAGGAAGATCTCCCGGATCTCGGCGCGGTTCCGGTGGATCGCCGGCACCAGGATGTGCGACGGCCGGTCGTGGCCGAGCTGGACGATCAACTCCGCGAGATCGGTTTCGAAGGCGGCGATCCCGACGTCCTCGAGGGCCTCGTTCAGCCCGATCTCCTGGGTGGCCATCGACTTGACCTTGATCACCTCGGTCTGCCCGGTTGCCCGGATCAGCTCGATGACGATCCTGTTGGCCTCGTCCGCGTCCCGCGCCCAATGCACGACACCGCCGCGGGCCGTCACCTTCTCCTCGAGCTGCTCGAGAAGTTCAGGGAGCCGGACCATCACGTCTGCCTTGATGGCAGAGCCCGCGTCGCGCAACGCCTCCCAGTCCGGAACCTCGTTGACCACCGCGGCTCGCTTGGCGCGGATCACCGATGTGGCGTGCGCGAGGTTGGCGCGCAACTGGGTGTTGCCCAATTCATGCCGAGCCGCCTGCGGGAAACTCTCGCTGCCGCGCAGCGGGTTCGGATGGCGCAGCTCTGGATCGGGCTTGCGGCGCAACGGCACGCCCAGGAAGGTCGTCATCGCACGGCCTCGCTCGCCTCGGCGGCCGCAACGGCGTCCGCGGCGGCGCCGCCGGTGGACTGCTCGGCGGCCAGGATCTCGGCCAGGTGCATGGTGCGCACCCCGGCCCGGGTGCGGGACAGGCCGCCACCGATGTGCATCAGGCACGAGTAGTCGCCGGCGGTCAGCACCTCCGCGCCGGTCGCCTTCACCGCCGCCATCTTGTCGGACAGCATCGCGGTGGAGGTGTCGGCGTTCTTCAGCGCGAAGGTCCCGCCGAACCCGCAGCAGCTCTCGGCGTTCGGCAACTCGGTGAGCCGGATGCCCTCCACCGCCCTGAGCAGTCGCACCGGCTTGTCGCCGACGTGCAGCATCCGCAGGCTGTGGCAGGTGGGGTGGTAGGTGACGTGATGCGGGAAGTACGCGCCGACGTCGGTGACGCCCAGCACGTCGACCAACAGCTCGGACAGCTCGTAGGTGCGGGCCGCGACCGCCTCGGCGTCGTCGGCCAGTGCGTTCTCGCCGTATCGCCGGGCGACCATGCCCTGCTGGTGACGGATCGAGCCCGTGCACGAACCCGACGGCGCGACGATCGCGTCCCAGGCGCCGGTGAGCACCGGCGAGAAGGTGCGGACGTGCTCCTTGACGACGGGCAACGCCTCGGCCAGGTATCCGGTGTTGACGTGCATCTGTGCGCAACAGACCTGGTCGGGCGGGAAGAACACCTGATGTCCCAGCCGTTCCAGCACACGGACCGTGGCCCGCGGTGCCTGCGGGAACATCGCGTCGGCGATGCAGGTGGCGAACAGGGCTATGCGCACAAGAGCCTCCGGGATCGGCGGTGGAAAGATCCTACCCCCTGTGGTCTGACCACACCATCTGAGGGAGACGTCGACCGTACCGAGCGTCAGGGGGTCTGTCATGGCATCAATACCAGGCGCCCAGGTGGTGGTCAGTTGCGCGGGTTGTCGCGGGTGATCAACGTTCGAGGCCATTTAGCGTCGTAGGACAGCCTTAAAGGGCCAGGGACGTGATCACCGGCGGGGGCAGGCCCGGCTGGACGCTGGTCGCGTCTGAAGGACGGGTGCCGGAGCTTGGCGCACTCGCTCGGAGTTTCCTCCCGAGTGATCAACATTTCCGGCCCTCTCACGTCGTAGAACTGCACGAAAAGGCCAGGGACATTGATCACCGCGGGTGCGGCCTGGGGATGTGCGCCGAACTCGCACTGCAGGTGGGGTATCACTTGCTCGGCGTCATTGCGCCGCGCCGCCCGGCGCAACGGTCTGGCCGGGGTGGACCCCCGCGAGGACATGCTCGTGCCGGTGCCGGCCGATCCCGAGCGTCCGGACGAGGGCTCCGACGCTGGTAACATCGAGTGGTTGTCTCTGGCCCGCCGACGGACGCCGGCGGGTCCGCATGAGTGCCAACTGTATGAGTGCGATCCGCATGAGTGCCACCCGTTGTGAGTGCGGACTTCACCGCACAGCGACACCCTCCTGCCGCGGAAAGACCGCGGCCGACGAGTCCATAGGAGGTGCACGTGACGGTTTCGACCGCTCCACGTCACTATGAGCTGCTGCTCATCCTCGATCCCAGCCTCGACGAACGCACGGTCGCCCCGTCGATCGACACGTTCCTCAACGTCATCCGCCAGGGCGGTGGCACCGTCGAGAGCGTCGACATCTGGGGCAAGCGTCGCCTGTCGTTCGAGATCAGGAAGAACGCTGAAGGCATCTACGCCGTCATCAACGTCCGCTGCGAATCGGCGGTGGTCACCGAGCTCGACCGTCAGCTGAACCTGAACGAGTCGGTGCTACGGACCAAGATCACCCGCCCGGACGCGAAGTAAGGGGCCGGACAGATGGCTGGTGACACCAACATCACCGTGGTGGGCAATCTGACCGCGGATCCCGAGCTCCGTTTCACCGCGTCCGGCGCGGCCGTCGCGAACTTCACGGTCGCCTCCACGCCACGCATCCTCGACCGCGCGTCGGGTGAGTGGAAGGACGGCGAGGCGCTGTTCCTGCGCTGCAGCATCTGGCGGCAGGCGGCCGAGAACGTCGCCGAATCGCTCACCCGCGGCTCCCGCGTCGTGGTCACCGGCCGGCTCAAGCAGCGGTCGTTCGAGACCAAGGAAGGCGAGAAACGCACCGTCATCGAGCTCGAGGTCGACGAGATCGGCCCATCGCTGCGGTACGCCACCGCCAAGGTCAACCGCGCCCAGCGGTCCGACGGCGGCGGCTCGCCCGGCGGTTACGGCGGCTCGGGCTCCCGGCCCACCCCACCCGCCGACGACCCGTGGAACTCCGCCCCGCCGGCCGGCGGCGCGGCTGGCTACTCGGACGAGCCGCCGTTCTGATCCAGGTCGTGGACGCGCGGCACTGAGCCCGCGCCGAGCGTTCTGCACCACTGCGCAGCTACTCCCGTCGCCCTGATCGCCCTGACCCCTAGGCCCGTCCCATCGTCCTGACTGCCGAGCCCTGATCGGCTCGCCGGGACGCGGGACAGCCGCAGATTTCTGGAGACATCCCATGCCCAAGCCCCCCGTTCGCAAACCGAAGAAGAAGGTCTGCGCCTTCTGCAAGGAAAACGCGCAGCCCATCGATTACAAGGACATCACCCTGCTCCGCCGCTTCATCTCCGATCGCGGCAAGATCCGCGCTCGTCGGGTGACCGGCAACTGCACCCAGCATCAGCGGGACATCGCCACGGCCGTGAAGAACGCCCGTGAGGTTGCCCTGCTGCCGTACACCTCCACCGCGCGCTGAGCCGGATCAGGAAAGGACGGACGAGATGAAGCTCATCCTGACCACCGACGTGCCCGGCCTGGGTGCACCCGGCGATGTCGTCGAGGTGCGTGACGGCTACGGCCGCAACTTCCTGCTGCCGCAGGGCAAGGCCATCGCCGCCACCAAGGGCGCCGAGAAGCAGGTCGCGACGATCAAGCGGGCGCAACTGGCCCGGGAGATCCGCGGCACCGAGCACGCCAACGAGGTGAAGCAGGCGCTGGAGAGGCTGAACGTGGCCATCAAGGCGCGGACAACCGCGGACGGCGCCAAGCTCTTCGGCTCGATCACCGCGATCGACGTCGCCGCGGCCATCAAGGCCGCCGGCGGCCCCGTGCTGGACCGGCGGACCATCGAAACCGGAGGCCACATCAAGACCGTCGGGTCGCACCCGGTATCGGTCAAGCTGCACTCCGGCGTCACCGCCGAGTTCACCGTGCAGGTCGTCGGAGGCTGACACACCCTCGTCACAGCCCACTGCGCCCGCTCTCCCGTGCCTCGGGGAGCGGGCGCGGTGGTTTCAACGCTGCGCCGTGGCGGGTCAGACCGTCGCGACGCGCAGTCGCTCGAACTCCTCGCGCGCTACGGCTGTGCGTCGGGCGGGCCGAGGTCGTCGAGCTTTGATGCGATCGGTCTCCTCGTCGTGCGCTTCCTGCGTCCGCAAACGCCGGCGGCGGATTGCCAGCCCGCACGGGTGGATGTCAGTGACCGTGTGTGATCAAAGGTGCTGCCCTCGCCCGGTGCGACCTCTGTCCACCGGCCAACCCGCGGGATCGGACGTTCGCCGATGCCCGCGACGTGCCCGGCCGGGCTCATCACGAGCCGGTCACATCGCAAACACAGGCGCAAAACGGACCGGCGCGCGCGACACGCGGAACCGCGCCACGCCGCACGGCTTGAACGAATAGTTGTGCACAGCCTCTATCGTTGACCTGGTGGCGCTGACCAGCGGCGATGGGGATCGACCTGGAAGTTTTCCCCAAGTTGTCCACATGCAGTGCCGCAGCGTTCCTGCGACGATGCAGTGACCATCCCCAGTCCATCCCAGGGTTGTGCACAGCCGCGTTTGGCGGCGTGGGTGGCGCGGTCATACCGTGCGAGGCGCTCTCCG
>DASQFG010000039.1:0-22239 GCA_035633315.1 Nakamurella sp.
TCGGCCAGCTCGGCCACCGAGGCATCGATCCTGCCGCGGGAGAAGTCGTCGATGTCGAGTCCCTTGACGATTTCCCATGACCCGCCGCTTGACGTCACCGGGAATCCCGAGATGAGGCCCTCCGGCACGCCGTAGGAACCATCGGACACGATCCCGGCACTGACCCAGTCGCCGTCCGGGGTACCCAGCACCCAGGAGTTCACGTGGTCGATGGCGGCGTTGGCCGCCGAGGCCGCCGACGACGCGCCGCGCGCGGCGATGATCGCCGCACCGCGCTTGGCCACGGTCGGGATGAAGTCGTCTTCCAGCCACTTCCGGTCGACCTGCTCGGCCACCGAGGTCCCGCCGACCTCGGCGTGGAACAGGTCCGGGTACTGGCTGGCCGAGTGGTTGCCCCAAATGGTGATCTTGTGCACGTCGGACACCGGCACCCCCAACTTCGCGGCGACCTGGGACATCGCTCGGTTGTGGTCCAGTCGCATCATCGCGGTGAACCGGTCTGCCGGTACGTCGGGTGCGTGCGACCTGGCGATCAAGGCGTTGGTGTTGGCCGGGTTTCCCACCACCAGCACCCGGACGTCGCCCGCGGCAACGGCATTGATCGCCTCACCTTGCGGCTTGAAGATGCCGCCGTTCGCTTCGAGTAGATCGGCGCGCTCCATCCCCGGTCCGCGGGGGCGCGCGCCGACCAGGAGCGCGACCGAGGTGCCGTCGAAGGCCTGCTTCGGGCTGTCGGTGATGTCCACACCGGCCAGCAGCGGGAAGGCGCAGTCGTCCAGTTCCATCGCCGTGCCCTCCGCCGCCTTGAGCGCCGGGGTGATTTCGAGCAGGCTCAGCCGAACCGGGGTATCGGGTCCCAGCATCGCCCCGGAGGCGATGCGGAACAACAGCGCGTACCCGATCTGACCGGCCGCGCCGGTGACGGTGACTTTGACAGGCGCCTTGGTCATGCGTGTTCTCCTCTGCGTTGCAAAACGTGCGTCCACCGAGCGGCCGGACGGTACTGACACTCCTGTGGTGGGAGTCAGGCGATCGGCGCGCGCGAGATACCCGGCGGAAGCGCCGCCGCAGAGTGCTTGTCCAGCAACCACAGGGTCCTGGTCCTACCGACGGCCCCAGCGGCCGGCACTGCCACTTCTCCCGCACCATCCCACGTCATGGCGACCGCTCCTGCCTTTTCCGCGCCTGCCGTGATGATCCACACCTCGGTGGCACGGCGGATGGTGGGCAGCGTCAGCGACACCCTGGTGGGTGGAGGTTTGGGACAATTACGCACCGCCACCACAGGTCGAGTGTCGTACACGGCGGGGGATTCGGGGAACACGGACGCGACGTGACCCTCACCACCCATGCCCAGCATGATCAGATCGAGGCCCTCCCTGGAGTCGATCAGATCGGCGTACGCACTGGCCGCGGCATCCACGTCATCGCCGAATTCACCGTCCGAGGGGGCCATCGGGTGCACCCTGGCCGGGTCGACCCTGACATGGTCCAGCAGCGTTTCCCTGGCCTGTCGTTCGTTGCGTTCCGGGTCGTCGGACGGCACGAAACGGTCGTCGCCCCAGAAGATCTCGACCCGGCTCCAGTCGACGGCATCGCGCGCCGGCGAGGCGTTGAGATGACGCAACACACTGGTGCCCACGCCGCCGCCGGTGAGCGCCACGGCCGGGATCCGACCGGAGGACTGCAGGTCGACCAGCCGGGTGACCAACCGGGCCGCGGTTGTCGCCGCCAGCAGTTCGGCAGTGCCGTGAATCACCACCTCACGGTTGTTCACGAGGTGCTCGCGGATCGTGCGGCGCGCCTCCGACGGGGTGCGCGGCCGGATTCGGGGGCCGCCGACGACACCGCCGTGGGGTCGGCCGACGGGGCGGCCGTGGTGGCGCCGCCGTTCGAGCTGGCGGCGGCGGCCTCGGGGGACGCAGCCTCGCTGGCCACCGTCCCGGGAGCGGGGGCCTTGGCCCTGCGGGTACGGCGAGCCGGCGGTTTGCCGTTCGTTTCAGTGGCCTTCGTTTCAGTGACCTTCGTTTCAGTGGCCTTCCTTGCCGGGGCCTTTGTCGCCCTGCCCTTCGTGGCCCTGCCCTTCGTGGTCCTGCCCTTCGTGGCCGTGCTGCCGGCCTTTGTCGGCGTTGACCCCGCCTTGGTGGCGACCGCGCCGGTCTTGGGCGCCTCCGCTTGTTTGGCCACCAACGCCAGGCCCTTGGAGAGCACCTCGGCGTACACGTCGTCGGCGTCCAGTCGGCGCAGTTCCTCGGCCAGGCAGTCCCGCAGGCCGCGCCGGGGGAGCGCGACGTGCCGAGTCGGTTGGTTGCCGACCCGCAACTCGGCCGTGATGGTCTGCGGCCGGACCATGCTGATGTCGCCTGCCCTCCGGGACAGGATGACCGAGTGCAGGCCGGGCCCGCTCTTCGCCGGCGACTTGATGCGTTTCACCGGGCATTTCAGCGCGACGGCGAGCCAGGCAGCGAGCAGGTCGGCGGACGGCGAGTCCGCCGCACCGGCGACCGACGCGGACGTCACCTTGTCGTGCGGCGGCTGGTCCATCGTCGAGGCAAGCAGCCCGCGCCAGCGGGTGATCCTGGTCCACGACAGGTCGGTGTCACCGGGGCGGTAGGACGCGATGCGCTTGGTCAGTTGCGCCCCTGGGCGTTTCGAGGCGGCAGCGTCCGTGATCCGCCGCTGGGCCAGCTCGCCGATGGGGTCGTCCGCGGGGACCACCGGAGCGTCCCCGGGCCACCAGGCCACCACCGGTGCATCCGCCAGCAGCAGCGGTACCACCACGGACGCGCCGTGGTCGACGAGGGTGCCGTACAGCCGCAGCACCACGACCTCCGAAGCGCCGGCGTCGCCGCCGACCCGGATCTGGGCGTCCATCCGCGGCGACGCCCGGCGCGCGCCGTGGGCCACCACAATCACCCGGCAGGGGTGCTCGAAGGAGGCGGCGTTGGCCGCTGCGATGGGATCCTCGGCGGCCGATTCGTCGGTGATGATGACCAGCGTCAGCACCCGGCCGAGGGTGATCGAGCCGCCCTTCTCCCGCAGGTCCACCAGCGCTCTGTTGATCTTGGACGAGTTCGTCGACGGCAGGTCGATGATCACCGGCTGCTCCCCAGCTCACGGGCGGCGGTCACGGCCGCCGCCAGGCACGTCCGTCGCGGGCCATCATGGCATCCGCGCTCTTCGGGCCCCAGCTGCCCGAGCCGTACTGTTCGGGCTGGGTTCCCGTTCTGGCCCAATGCTTCTCGACCGGGTCCAGGATCTTCCAGGACAGTTCGACCTCTTCGTCCTGCGGGAACAGCGACGGTTCGCCGAGCAGCACGTCCAGGATCAGCCGTTCGTAGGCCTCCGGGGACGCCTCGGTGAACGACTGCCCGTAGGAGAAGTCCATCGACACGTCGCGCACCTCCATCGCCGGCCCGGGCACCTTGGAGCCGAAGCGGATGGTCACACCCTCGTCCGGCTGGACCCGGATGACCAGCATGTTGGAACCGAGTTCCTCGGTGTCGTTCTGCGAGAACGGTTGGTGGGGCGCACGTTTGAACACCACCGCGATCTCCGACACGCGCTTGCCGAGCCGCTTGCCGGTGCGCAGGTAGAACGGCACCCCCGACCAGCGCCGGGTCTGCACCAGCAGCTTGACGGCGGCATAGGTCTCGGTGGTTGACCTCGACGAGATGCCCTCCTCCTCCAGGTAGCCCAGCACCTTCGTGCCACCCTGCCAGCCACCCGCGTACTGGCCGCGCGCCGTACCGACGGACAGGTCCTTGGGCAACTGCACCGCGGAGAACACCTTGACCTTCTCCCGCCGCAGATCCTTGGGGTTGAACGCGACCGGTTCCTCCATCGCGGTCAGCGCCATCAGCTGCAGCAGGTGGTTCTGGATGACGTCCCGGGCCGCGCCGATGCCGTCGTAATAGCCGGCCCGGCCGCCGACGCCGATGTCCTCGGCCTGGGTGATCTGCACGTGGTCGACGTAGTTGTTGTTCCAGATCGGTTCGTACAGCTCGTTGGCAAAGCGCAGCGCCAACAGGTTCTGCACGGTCTCCTTGCCGAGGTAGTGATCGATCCGGAACACGCTGTCTTCCGGGAAGACGTCGTTGACCAGGGCGTTCAACTCCTGCGCGGACTTCAGGTCATGACCGAACGGTTTCTCGATGACGACCCGGCGCCACTCCTCGGCGTGCGGGTCGCACAGCCCCGAGCGCTTCAGTTGCTGCAGCACCACCGGGAACGCGCCCGGCGGGATGGACAAGTAGAACGCGTGATTCCCCCCGGTTCCGCGGACCCGATCCAACTCGCCCAGGGTGGCGGCCAGGTTGTCGAAGGCGGTGTCGTCATCGAAGGCGCCCTGGACAAACCGGAAACCCTCGGCCAAGTGCCGCCAGACCTCTTCGGAGAACGGCGTTCTCGCGTACTCACGCACCGCGTCGTGGACGACCTTCGCGAAGTCCTCGTTCGCCCAGTCCCGGCGGGCGAAGCCGACCAGCGCGAAACCAGGCGGCAGCAGCCCCCGATTGGCCAGGTCGTAGATCGCCGGCATCAGCTTCTTGCGGGACAGATCGCCGGTCACCCCGAAGATGACGATTCCGGAGGGACCGGCAATGCGCGGAAGTCGCTTGTCGCGCGGATCCCGCAGGGGGTTGATCACCGTGCTCGCCATCAGCCGATGCGTTCCTTTCCGACGGACCTGTCACCGGACGCGGCCGGTGATCAAGAACAAACGGCCGGAAAATGCGAACCCATTTCCGGCCGCCGGTTGATCAGCTGGTCGGCTTGCCGCCGTGGGCGAGGGCATCGGCGACGGTCTGCAGCAGTTCTACCCAGGACTGCTCGAACTTCTCGACGCCCTCGGTCTCCAGCACCTCGAAGACGTCGGTGAGGTCGACGCCGAGCGATTCCAGCGCGCTGAAGGTGGACGAGGCCGGGGCGTAGGTACCGGAAATGGTGTCGCCCCGAATGACGCCGTGGTCGGCGACCGCGTCGATCGTCTTCTCCGGTGCGGTGTTCACCGTTCCGGGAGCGACAAGCTCGACCACGTAACGGGTGTCGTCGTACTTCGGGTCCTTCACGCCGGTGGAGGCCCACAGCGGACGCTGCTTGTTCGCGCCGGCCGCGGCCAGCGCGTCCCACCGTGCCCCGGCGAACTTCTGCTCATACAGTTGATAGGCCAGCCGGGCGTTGGCGATCGCGGCCTCGCCGAGCAGCGACTCCGCCTCGGCAGAGCCGATCGCCTTCAGTCGTTTATCGACTTCCGTGTCCACCCGGGACACGAAGAACGATGCGACCGAATGGATCTCGGAAATGTCGTGGCCGCTGGACTTGGCCTGCTCCAGGCCGTCGAGGTAGGCGTCGACGACCTCGCCGTAGCGTTCCAGGGAGAAGATCAGCGTGACGTTGACGCTGATCCCCTCGGCGATCACCGCGGTGATCGCCGGCAGCCCGGCCAGCGTCGCCGGGATCTTGATCAGCACGTTCGGCCGGTCGACGATCTTGGCCAGCTCCTGCGCCTGCGCGATGGTGGCGTCGGTGTCGTTGGCCAGTCGCGGGTCGACCTCGATGGACACCCGGCCGTCGACGTGGCCCGAGGTGGTGAACACCCCGGTGAACAGATCGGCGGCATCGCGCACGTCGTCGGTGGTCACCTCGCGCACGGTGTCGTCCACGTCGGCGCCGCGGGCGGCCAGCTCACTGATCTGCTTCTGGTAGGACGCGCCGTCCTTGAGTGCGGCGGCGAAGATCGACGGGTTGGTCGTCACCCCGACGATGTGCTTGCTCTTGATCAATTCGGCGAGGTTGCCCGACTGCAGGCGCTGCCGGGAGAGGTCGTCCAGCCACAGGGATACCCCGGCGGCGGACAGTTCGGCCAACGGGCCGGGGCTGGTGGGTGTGGTCATCGAGATCAACTTCCTTACCAGGTCGAATGGGGCTCGGATTCAGGGTCAGGGGATTCGGTTCAGGGACTCGGGTGGTCAGTGCCGGCGTGCGCCAGTTGGTCCGGGCTCGACTCGGTGCTGGGGCCGGACCCGGCGGCCGCGGCGGCCAGTGATTCGTGGGCTGCTGCTACTGCTGCTTCGGAGGTGATGCCGAACTCGCGGTACAACACCTTGAAATCCGCGGACGCTCCGTAATGCTCCAACGACACCGGGCGGCCATGGCTTCCCAGCCACCGCCACCACGGTTGCGCGATGCCGGCCTCGATGGACACCCTGGCCGTCACGCTGGACGGCAGCACGGACTCGATATAGGCCGAATCCTGTGTCTCGAACCAGTCCAGGCAGGGCACGGACACCACCCTGGTGCCGATCCCCTCGGCCTGCAGCGCCTCCCGGGCCGCCACCGCGATCTGCACCTCGGAGCCGCTGGCCAGCAGGATCACCTGGAGCTCACCAACTGTGTCGTCTGAATCGGCCAGCACGTAGGCGCCCCTGGCCACGCCCTGCACGGACGTGCCCTCGAGCACCGGAACGGCCTGCCTGGTCAGGCACAGCCCGACCGGTCCGGAGAACCAGTCGGCCTGCCGTTCCAGCACCGCCCGCCAGGCGTGCGCGGTCTCGTTGGCGTCGGCCGGGCGCACGACGGACAACCCCGGGATCGCCCGCAACGCCGCGACGTGCTCCACCGGCTGGTGGGTGGGACCGTCCTCGCCGAGACCGATCGAATCGTGCGTCCAGACGTAGATCGCGGGTGCGCCCATCAGCGCGGCCAACCGGACCGCGGGGCGCATGTAGTCGGAGAACTGCAGGAACGTCCCGCCGTACGGCCGGGTCGGGCCGTGCATCACGATCCCGGTGAGAATCGATCCCATGGCGTGCTCGCGGATCCCGAAGTGCATGGTGCGTCCGTAGGGTTTGGCGTCCCAGTGCGCGGTCTTCGCGGCCAGCGGCCCGAACGAATCCGCGCCGGCCATCGTGGTGTTGTTCGACTCCGCCAGGTCGGCCGAACCGCCCCACAACTCGGGCAGCACCGAAGCCAACGCGTTCAGCACCTTCCCCGAGGCCGCGCGGGTGGCCACGCCCTTCGGATCCGGCTCCCAGGTCGGCAGCCCGTCGGTCCAACCCTCGGGCAGTTCCCGCGCGGTCAGCCGGTCCAGCAGCGCCTTGCGGTCCGGGTTCGCCGCGGCCCAGGAGTCGAAGTCCTGCTGCCACGCCGCTTTTGCCGTCTCACCGCGGTCCACCGCCTGCCGTGTGTGCTTGATCACCACGTCGTCGACCTCGAAGCCGGCGTCCGGGTCGAAGCCCAGGATCTTCTTGACCGCCGCGACCTCCTCCGCGCCGAGCGCCGCGCCGTGCGCCTTGCCGGTGTTCATCAACTTGGGCGCCGGGTACCCGATGATGGTGCGCAGCTCGATGAACGAGGGTTTGTCCGTGACGGCCTTCGCCGCCTCTATCGCCTCCAGGATGCCGACGACGTTCTCCCCACCCTGAACCTTCTGCACATGCCAGCCGTAGGCCTCGTACCGCGCCGCGACGTCCTCGGACAGCGCGATGTTGGTGTCGTCCTCGATGGAGATCTCGTTGTGGTCGTAGAAGACGATCAGATTCCCCAGCTGCTGGCGGCCCGCGATCGATGACGCCTCGCTGGTGACGCCCTCCTCCATGTCCCCGTCCGAAGCCACCACGTAGATGAAGTGGTCGAACGGCGATTCACCCGGGGCGGCGTCGGGATCGAACAGGCCACGCTCACGACGCGCGGCCATCGCCATCCCGACCGCGGAGGCCAGGCCCTGACCGAGCGGGCCGGTGGTGATCTCCACGCCCTTGGTGTGGTGGTACTCCGGGTGACCCGGGGTCAGCGAACCCCAGGTCCGCAGCGCCTTCAAATCGTCCAACTCCAGGCCGAACCCCGCCAGGTACAACTGGATGTAGAGCGTCAATGACGAATGCCCGCAGGACAGCACGAACCGGTCACGGGCCAGCCAATGCGGATCCACCGGATCGTGCCGCATCACCCGCTGGAACAGCGTGTACGCCAGCGGGGCCAGACTCATCGCGGTACCGGGGTGGCCGTTGCCGACCTTCTGCACCGCGTCCGCCGCCAGCACCCGCGCGGTGTCGACCGCCCTGGTGTCGACATCGGACCAGTCGTCGGGGACGAAGGGCTCCGTGAGAGCGGGAATATCGGCGGTGGCAGCGGAACTGGTCACGAGCGGGCGACCCTCCTAGGCGGGCGATCGCCGCAGCACACGCGGATACGATCGCGGGACGTGTCTGGACTGGCAGCTGCGCTGGCTGGCAGCGCACGTCAACCCTAGTACCCACCCGACGGCCGGTGATGGGCCCGGTAGGCGTGCGGTCACCGACATGCGGGGCGGGTCCGGCCTGCACATCGGTGTCGGCGAGCCGGGGAAGGCGTACCCCCGTCGGCCCGCTTAGGATGACCGTCTACGTCACGGTGCGGTCCGGTCGGCATTCCCGACGTCCCGCCCTGGCAGGATCACCACCCGAGGTCCGGCAGCACCAGGAGAGGGAGTCCGAGTGAAGGTCGTGTCCCGATCCGGTGCCGCCAAACCGGGAAACGGCCACGAAGACCCCGCACCGCTCTCGCCCCTGTCGGATGCGGCGCACGGTGCGGCTCCGGCTCGTAGTGGGTGGCGGCCCGCGATGCCGGCCAAGCTCGGCGCCTACGTGGCGCTGACCAAGCCACGGATCATAGAGCTGCTGCTGATCACCACCATCCCGGCGATGTTCGCCGCCCACCGGCAGGTACCGCCGATCGGCCTGATCGTCGCCACGCTGGTCGGCGGCACCCTGGCAGCGGGCAGCGCGAACGCGCTGAACTGCGTGGTCGATGCGGACATCGACGCGGTCATGCGACGCACCCGAACCCGGCCGCTGGCCCGGCACGCGGTCTCCACCCGCGGCGCGTTGATCTTCGGCGTGCTGCTCGGGATCGCCGCCACCGCGGTGCTCGCCCTGGCCACTACCTGGCAGGCAGCGGTGCTCGCCGTGGTGGCTATCCTCTTTTATGTCTTCGTCTACTCGCTCTGGCTCAAGCGGCGGACCTCGCAGAACATCGTCTGGGGCGGGCTGGCCGGTTGCATGCCCGTGATCATCGGCTGGTCCGCCGTCACCGGCGACATCGGTTGGCCCGCATGGGTTTTCTTCGGAGTGATCTTCTTCTGGACTCCACCGCACACCTGGGCGCTGGCGATGCGGTACCGCGAGGACTACGCCGCGGCCGGCGTTCCGATGCTGCCGGTGGTGGCCACCGAGCGGGTGGTCGTCCGGCAGATCGTCCTCTACAGCTGGGCGATGGTCGCCTGCTCGATGCTGCTCGTCCCGGCGTCGTCCTGGATCTACGCGGCCGTCGCGGTGCCCGTCGGACTGTGGTTCCTGGCGATGGCGCACCTGCTGCACACCCGGGTGCTCCGGGGAGCGGCGGCCAAGCCGATGACCCTGTTCCACCTGTCCAACCTGTACCTGACCGCGGTGTCGGTGGCCTGGGCCGTGGATTCCGTCGTCGGCCTGCCGGTGGTCGGTTGGCCGTGGTGAGCCCGTCGCCTCCGGACGGACCCGCGGCGTTGTCGCCGCTGGACCAGGAGCAGGTCGGTCGGCTGCGTGGGTTTGTGGCCGACCACGGGGGCAAGGGCACCGCCGTGGTGACCTATCTGGGCCGCAGTGGAGCCAGGATCGTCGTGGTGGCCGGCGACGGGGCGTTCGGTGACGCCATCGTGTCCGGCGTCGAGGCCGGCGTCGGCGCCTGCGAGCAGGCCGGGATTCCGGTGGCCGACGGCTGGGACCGCGAGCTGTCCGCGCAGATCACGCCGAGCCCGGCCGATCGTGAGCGGATGGCCGGCACCGGGCGTTGAGCGGCTCTGCGGTGCCTCTGATGCGCTGATGCGCTCGGCGGTACGCTGATGGCATGAGAACCACGGTCGATCTGCCCGACGACGTGCTGGAGCGAGTTCGCTCCATTGCCGCCGATCGGCGTGCGTCGGTCAGCAGGTGATTGCCGGCTTTGTCTCGCGTGCGGTCAACCCGCTGCCGGTCTCACCCGGCGATCGCGTTTCCGTTGACCCCCGCACCGGGCTGAAAGTCCTCGATCTCGGTCGGCTCATCACCAAGGACGAGGTTCGGCAGGCGATGGACGACGAATGACCGTGCTGCTGGACGGCAACGTACTGATCGCGATCACGATGACCGGACCCGTCCACCACGAAGCCGCCGTGCGCTGGTTCGCGGGCTCACCGGGACCGCATGCGACGACGCCGATCAAGCAGTGCACGCTGATCCGCACCACTATCCGATTGGGCGCGACGCCTGACGAGGGCATCGGCCTATTTGGGGGCGCTGACTGCTGCTCCCGGTCACGTGTTCTGGCCCGATGCCGTTCCGTACACCAACGCGATCTTGTCTAGGGTGCTACCTACCTGACGCGGTCCTTGTGTCGAGCTGGATGGTTTGTGTCCCCCAGCTGCAGACGATCGTCAATTTCGAGTCGTTGCGTGCCCCCGCTGCGGCAGCCGGGAACAGCAACGTGTGTCTGTCTGGCGGCTCGCCGGGAGGAGTCACTTGCCAGGCGATCTTGAGGGCAGGTATCCCACTACCGATGTTCGAAGCCAAGACCACCCTCGATCAAACGTCCTCTGTCCTGGCTAGGACCCTCCGGGCTGCGCAGATGGGCCAATGCCGATGGTCATTCCGGCCGGCGTCATCAGCCTGTAAGACAGTTCTGCTTCTCGGCTGCCGTCGACCTCGATTGTGAACGTGTACTGGCCCAAGCTTTTCAAGATCACACTTGGCAAGTTCACGGCAAGGCTGATTGATTGCTCCTCTCCTACCACAAGGTCGGGCGCACGCCCGACGTTGAATGTCATGTCAGCGCGAAGATCATCCTCTGAATCCGGCCCAGTCGGAACCTTTACTGGATGGCCGTCTGCATCGATCATCTGGACACCAACACTGTGTTGTTGATTCGTCGCTGTCCAAGGGACGGACACGAGGATTCCGATCGCGAGCGAGATTGCCCACGGGCCCGGATTGCCGGGCTGAACGACCGCACGGTTGATGCCCGCGCCGGAGACGTACAACAGGTTGTTTTGCGCTTCTGCGTGATTGCACAACATTGCTGTGATTTTCACTCCAACTCCCGACGGTATGACCACCCTGTCCCAGACGGTATGACCATACACCCTAGCGTGAACGTCAGGCAAGCTGTATGGTATGACCGTACGAGGAGGGGGTTCCCGTGCATCCGGACGATGCCGATGACCTGGACTTTGACGAGTTCAACGAAGCGCATCTGTCTGAGGGCGGGGTGTCCACCGCCGAAGTGATGCAGGTGTGGTGCAACCAACCTGTCTGGGTACCAAACAAGAAGGGTCGTACAGGCACTTGGTTGATGGTCGGGCGCACCAACGGGGGTCGTGCCCTGTTCGTTCCGGTCATCGTCGATGATGCACGCAGTCGCGTCCGACCTATCAGTGGCCGAACCTGTGAGAAGAGTGAGGTAGAAAGATGGCTCAAGAGCTAAGTAGCGCAAGCAACACGTCTGGCGCAGGCGCGGAGTTGATCGCAGCTCTCAACGACCCTGATGAGTGGGGCGAGCCAGAGCCAACGAAGCAGCCTAGATCTGAAAAGCGCCGCCGAGGCATAGTCGTTAGCGTCAGGTTCTCACCTGAGGAGTTCGCAGAAGTCGAGACGCGGGCAGGCCTACAGCAGATTCCAATCGGTACGTACCTTCGTCAGTGTGCTCTGACCGCAGGTGTAACCGGTGTCGTTCATGCGACGGTGTCGATACGTCAGTTCCTTCAGAACGTCGCCGAAAATGTACCGGAATCTCGACTAAGCGTTTCAACCGAAATCAGAGCTGGGACTTCGCCGGTGGAGAACGAAAGCGTCTGTCACCGGTCCTATCGCGTTTCGGCCTAGCCAACGTTTGGTCTACCAACGGTGTTGGAAATGGGACGGTGGCCGCGAGCCCATGCATCCGAAGTTCCACACGCTCGACGTACCGTCCCACAGGTTGTGACCAATATTGAGTGTCACTACGCTGTTACGGAATCAACCTTCGGTTTGGTCCGGCGATGGAGCTAGGATACGCGCGGGTGGTCCACCGCGAAACAGGACCTCGAGCGGCAGGTCGACGCACTCTTGGCGGCCGGCATCGATCCCAAGCACATCTATCGCGACAAGAAGTCCGGCTCCACCGTCGACCGCCCAGGATTGGCCGCGGTGCTGCGTTACGCCCGCAGCGGCGACGTGATCGTGGCGGACCTACAGAGTCGACCTACTCGCCCCGGAGCCAGCGCCTAAAGCCTCCAGGACGAAGCACGGGCGCGGGGGGCGCCACTGCCTCGGCCGGTGGTGGGTCTAGCCTGCCGCATTCATGCCTGTTCAGAGTCCGTGTTGGATCATGGGAAAGGTGCTTCGACCTGCGAGAATAGGGGTCTTCAAGGTCCAAGCTCTCAACAAGACAGGAGCACCTTTCTGATGCGGAAGTCTACCGGTTCCTACCCGTCGGTGACCGTGGGCGCCACCGCGAAGAGGGTCGTGGCCCATGCCGGTGCGGCGTTGCTGGCCGCGACCGCCGGGAAGGTCGGGTTGGACCGGGGAACTGTCCACGACCGGCCATGGCGACGTCACCGACGCTTACCTGGCGGAATTGGCCCGGCACCACGGCGGGCGTGTGGTGACGTTCGAGGTGTCATGCGGGCTGTCGGGCGACCAGGTGCTGGCGGCCGACGCGTTCGGCCGGACCGTGACCAGTGGCTGGGGACCGCCGACGCGGGCGGCGCCTGGATGATCGGGACGGCATCCAAGCCGGTCAGACGAACTCGGCCACGCTCCCGGTGGTGGCCAGCGGCGACAGCGACCTTCGGGTGACCACCTCGGTCGACAAGTGCCCACCGGCGGCGGCCTGTACGTCGGCATCATCGGCCGGCACACCGGTACCAACCTTGAATACCGGGCCAGGGTAAAGGTGGGTAAAGGTGCGCCCGGTCGGCACCGTCGGGCTGTCGCTGCTCTCGCTGCCCGGCTCGGCCACGGTCACGACGTTGAAACCGGAGATCACCGTGCTCGGCGTCTCCACGGCGAGCAGCGCGGCCGTCAAGGTCCGGCCGCAGGTCGTCGGCGCCACGCCCACCACGATCAGGGCCAAGACCTGGGCGGCGACCGGCACCGAGCCGACCGCCTGGCAGCTCACCGCCACCGATTCCTTCGCCGGACTGCAGGCCTACGTGTCCAGTGGCTCGACGGTCACCCCTGTGACGCTGCGGGCGTCGGACTTCTCGGCCCGCTCGGCCACCGGGCCCTGAGTCGGCACATCCAACGGTCGGGTGCGGGTGGCCAACGCGACGCTCGCGGCGGCCGAGGTGAGCAGCACAGCTCCCAGTACGTGCGTGACGACCAGCGCCTCGGGTACCCCGGTGGCGAACTGCACCAGGCCGACCAGGCCCTGCGCGGCGGTGACCGCGATCAGCACCACCGTCCGGACCAGCAGCCGCCGGGGAGCGCGGACGGCCAGGAACCCGACCGACATGGCCACCAGCAGACCCAGATAGAGGAACATCAGGTCGGCGTGCACCTGGGCCAGAATGCGCACCGGCACGTCCAGCCGTGGGGTCGCGTCGTCCCCGCCGTGCGGCCCGGCGGCCGTGACCAGGGTGCCGGCCACGCAGAGCGCCACCAGCACACCGACGGTAGCCCAGGTCAGGATCCGCATCGGACGGGGGACGACCGGTTGCGGTGGGCCGTCACCCTCGTCCAGCCGGACCAGCACCACGATGGCGACGAACAACAGCAGCAGTGAGACCAGCATGTGCGGCGCCACGGTCCACCAGGCAAGGCCGGTGAGCACCGTCAGACCACCCCACACTGCCTGGAACACCACACCAGCGGGGAGCGCGGCGGCCAGCCACGTCAACCCGTGACGGCGGGGCCTGGCCAGCAAGATCAACAGGAACGTGCCGAGCGAGGCGATCAGCACCACCCCGGTCAACGTCCGGTTGCCGAACTCGATAGCCTGGCGCACCGCCGAGAGGTCATCGCGGGATACCGGCACCAACGAGCCCGGCTGGCACTCGGGCCAGGTCGGGCAGCCCAGACCGGACCCGGTCACCCGCACCGTGGCGCCGGTCACCGCGATCGCGCCATTGGTCACCACCGCGGCCCAGGCGAACGCGCGTTGCAGCCCCAAGGAGGGGCGCCACCGGGAGGGTGCCGTCGCCGGAGCCCGGTCGGCGGAGCGACCGGTCGGATCCGTTGTTATTGCCATCGGAACCACCGTACGGTTCCCGCCCAGCCCAACACGAGCCAACCCGCCAGCACGGCCAGCGACTGCCAGGACGGTGCCTGCCCGGACTCCAGCACCGCCCGCAGTGCCTGGGACAGGGCACCGACCGGGGTGAGCTCACCGACCGTCTGCAGCCACGGGGGAGCGGAGCTGAGCGGCACCACGACCCCGCCCAGCGCGACCATGATCAGCCAGAGGATGTTCGCCAGCGCGAGCACACCTTCGGCGCGCAGCGTCCCGCCGAGCAGCAGGGCCAGCCCGAGCAGCGCCGCGGTGCCGAGCACGGTGACCACCAGCAGCCACAACGGGCTGCCCTCCGGATGCCAGCCCAGCGCCAGCGCGACTCCACCGAGTACCACGAACTGACCGGCGACGACCGCCAACGCGGCCGCGGCCTTTCCGGCGATCAACTGGGGGCGGCTCATGCCGGCCGCGGCCAGCCGCTTGAGCACCCCGTACCGGCGGTCGAACCCGGTGGTGATCGCCTGCGAGGTGAATGCGGTGGACAGCACGGCCAGCGCGAGCACCCCCGGGGTCACCGAGTCGATCCGCGGCTCGGGCAGCGCGATCACCGTGACGAAGGTGCCGCCGATCAACGCGGCCAACGGGATGATCAGCGCCAGCAGTAGTTGTTCGCCGTTGCGCAGCGTCAGGCGCAGTTCCAGGCCGGCGCTGGCGGTGATCATCCGGGCCGGCGCCGAGGGACGCGGGTCGGGCGTGAACTGTCCCTTCGCGAACTGGCCGTGCGGGAGTTGGTCTTGCGGGAGTTGGCCGTGCGGGAGTTGGCCGTGCGGGAGCTGGCCCTCCTGGAACTGACCCTCCTGGAACTGACCCTGGGCGGACTGGCCTTCCGCGAACCCGTCGGTGATCGGGTGTGTCATCGGATGCCCCGCCCGGTCAGCTCCAAGTACACCTCGTCCAGCGTCCGGCGGCCCACCTGCATGTCTATCGGCATCACGCCCACCCGGGCGCAGAACGAGGTGACCGTCGCGACGGTGGCCGGCGCGATCTCGCCCTCGACCAGGTACCGGCCCGGCGAGACCTCCCGGGTGGAGTAGCCGTGCGGCAGGGCCGAGCGGAGCAGGTCGACGTCGAGCCCGGCGACGGCGGTGAACCGCAACTGGGCCGGCGCGTTTCCGGTCAACTCGGCGGGGGCGCCCTCGGCGACCACCCGCCCGTGGTCGATGATCACCACCCGATCGGCGAGCAGTTCGGCCTCGTCCAGCAGATGGGTGGTGAGCAGGACGGAAACCCCGTCCCGCCGCACCGAACGCAGCAGCTCCCACACCAGGTGCCTGGCCTGCGGGTCCATGCCCGCGGTGGGTTCGTCAAGGAACAGCAACTCCGGGCGTCCCACCAGGGCCATGGCCAGGCTCAATCGCTGCAGTTGCCCGCCCGACAACCGCCGGACCGGGGTGCGCACGGCATCGCTCAGGCCGAGGGTGTCCAGCAGCCAGTTCGGGTCAAGGGGCCGCGCCGAGCAGCGGGCGATGACGGTCAACATCTCGCCGACCCTGGCCGCCGCGTGTGCGCCGCCCGCCTGCAGCATCACCCCGATCCGCGGCCGCAGCGATCGGCTCTGCTTCCACGGGTCCAGCCCGAGTACCCGGACCATGCCGGAGTCGGGTCGGGCGAAACCGGTGCACACGTCGAGCGTGGTGGTCTTGCCGGCGCCGTTCGGGCCCAGTAGCGCCAAAAGGTTGCCCCGCGGCAGCGTCATCGTCAGCCCGTCCACCGCCCGCAGAGATCCGAACCGCCGGACCAACCCGTCGATGACCAGCGCCGCATCGGCAGGGGCGGATTCCGGAAAGGGCTCGGGCTCGGGACTGGCCATGATCCTTCGAGGATAAGTGGCGGCCCGCGCGCCTCACGCCAGTAGCAGGTCGGTGGTCTGTTCGCGGGGATGTGACCTGGGCAACCCGCTGCGGCGCAGGGCCAGGAACACCGAGCCGACGACGACGGCCGCCACCACCACGGCCTGCACGATGACGTACCCCGGGATCGTGGCGCCGTTCGGCATGATCGTCACGGAGAACAGCACGGTCAGCCAGACCGCACCCATCCGGATCCGCGGATCCGCCGTCGACGCGGCCAGCGGCAGCACCGCCCACAGCAGGTACCACGGCTGGATCACCGGGCTGAGCAACACGAACGCGCCCATCGCCATGCCAAGACCCAGCACCGGGTTGATCCTGCGTTGCCAGCACTGCCACATGATGATCAGCGCGATGATCGAGCCGATCGCGGTGCCGACGGGTTGCATCACGTCAAGGGCCGCCTGGGTGTGGTCGCCCAGCCCCAGCAGCAGACCGGCCTCACCGGCACCCACCCCGAGGGTGGTGGACACCGACAGGTAGGAGCGCACCGAGCCCGGCGCGCCGAGCGCGGCCACCCATCCGATGCCGACGCCGACGAGCGCGGTATAGGCCGCGAACGTGACCACCGCGACAGCGCCGACTTGCACACCGCAGCGGAGCAGGTCCCTCCAGCGGCCGCCGGCCCGTAGCGCCAGCATGATCACCATGAAGGCCAGCGTCATCCCGGCGGTGGCCTTGATACCCACCCCGAGAGTGATCAGCACCGTACCGGCGACCATCGATCGCTCCAGCCCGATCACCATCCCGGCCAACATGGCGCCCAGCATCAGCGCCTCGTTGTGCCCGCCACCGATCAGGTGGAACAGCACCAGCGGGTTCAGCGCCCCGAGCCACAACGCAGCGACCGCGTCGAACCCGCAGATCCGTGCCAGCCGCGGCAGCGCCCAGACGATCATCGCCACGCCGACCAGTTCGACCAGTCGCTGCAGCAGCACGCCGACGACGATGTTGTCGCCGGCGACCGTCACGATCGCCTTGGTGATCAGCAGGTAGACCGGGCCGTACGGGCTCGGCGTGTGCTGCCATCGGACGTCCACCTGGTGCGCGAACGGATCGGAGTCGCCGAGCACGTCGTACGGTCCGCTGTCGTACGGGTTGTGCCCGTTGACCATCATCGAACCGATCGCCAGGTACGAGTACACGTCGCGGGAGAACAGCGGTGGGGTGACGAGCAACGGCACCGCCCACATCGCCAGGGTGTGGCTCAGCTGGCTGCGGGACAGCCGCCGCGGCCGGCCTGGTGCCGCCAGCCGGCCGATCAGCACCCAGCACAGCACGATGAGCCCGATGCCCGCGTACGAGCAGGCCAGCGCGGCAGGACCGATCCGGGACAGCAGGCCGACGATCCGGATGCCGTCCACCGGATTGGGGATGGGCGTCGCCGCGCCGTACGACGAACCGGTGCCCAGCATCAGCAGCAAGGCGCCCGCGGTACCCCAGCGGCGCAGCCTGGCCAGTTGAGCGCGCTCGACGGTGTCCAGCGGGGCGGCGTCCGGCGGACCGGGGTTCACAGGGGCAGTAGTAACCCCCTTACCAACCCCCGTCACCGCCCGGTCCGTGGCCATCGATGCAGTCTAAGGAGAGACTCTCGGGGGCCACCTTTGATCTTCTCGTCGAAAAAGGTCACACTGGTGTTGTGAAAACCGCAGCGACCGAACAGCGACCGACCGGGGGCCCCTCCGCGGGCGCGCCGGCCGAGCGCTCAGCGGAGGGTCGGACCCGCGCGGCGGTCATCGATCTGCTGCTGGCCGACGGCCCGTTGACGGCCGCCACGCTCGCCGAACGGCTCGGCATCTCGCCGGCCGCGGTCCGCCGCCACCTCGACCAACTGACGGACGAGGGTGCGGTCAGCTCGCGGGAGGCACCGGCGCGGCGCGGCCGCGGTCGTGGCCGCCCCGCGCGGTCATACCTGCTGACCGACACCGGCCGGGCGCGGCTGCCGCACGGCTATGACCAACTGGCCGTGCAGGCGCTGAACTTCCTGGCCGAGACGGCCGGACCGGAAGCCATCGCGGACTTCGCCCGCCGCCGCGCCGAGGCCGTCATCGATCCCTACCGCGCCGAACTCGCGGCCGCTGCGGATGTCGCGACCAAGGCGCAGATCCTGACCACCGCGCTCACCGCGTCCGGGTTCGCCGCCTCGCTGCACGACCTGGGCGTCGGGAAGCAACTGTGCCAGCACCACTGCCCGGTGGGCCACGTGGCGGCACAATTCCCGCAGCTCTGCGAGGCGGAGATGGGCGTCTTCACCCGGGAACTGGGTACCTACGCCCAACGGCTGGCCACCATAGCCCGCGGCGACGCCGTGTGCACGACGTTCATCCCGATCGACACCGTGCCCGTCAAACGGGCGGTCACCCCGCATCAGCTCGCGCACCACAGCTAGACCCCGCCGCAGCACAGCCAGACCCCCGCCGCACCATCCCGAATTCGCACCAACCGCCGCATGCACCCTTCGTCCCCGTGACGAAACGGAAGGATGTTCATGACCACAGCACCGGAGAAGGCACCCGACCTGAGCCAGGCCAGGATCGATCAGGCCGCGACGATCGACACGCTCGGCCGCTACGCGTTCGGCTGGTCCGACTCGGACAAGGCCGGGGCCTCTGCCCGCCGTGGACTCGACGAGGACGTCGTCCGCGACATCTCGGACAAGAAGAGCGAGCCGCAGTGGATGCTGGAGCGCCGGCTGAAGGCGCTCAAGCTGTTCGAACGGCAGCCGATGCCGACCTGGGGTGCCGACCTGTCCGGCATCCATTTCGACACCATCAAGTACTTCGTGCGTTCCACCGAGAAGCAGGCCGCCTCCTGGGAGGACCTGCCGGACGACATCAAGAACACCTACGACAAGCTGGGCATCCCGGAGGCCGAGAAGCAGCGGCTGGTCGGTGGCGTCGCGGCCCAGTACGAGTCCGAGGTCGTCTACCACCAGATCCAGGAGGACCTGGAACGTCAGGGCGTCATCTTCCTTGACACCGACTCCGGCCTGCGCGAGCACCCGGAGATCTTCGAGAAGTACTTCGGCTCGGTGATCCCCTCCGGTGACAACAAGTTCTCGGCGCTGAACTCCGCGGTCTGGTCGGGCGGCTCGTTCGTCTACGTCCCGCCGGGCGTGCACGTCGACATCCCGCTGCAGGCCTACTTCCGGATCAACACCGAGAACATGGGCCAGTTCGAGCGAACCTTGATCATCGTCGACGAGGACGCCTACGTGCACTACGTCGAGGGCTGCACCGCGCCGATCTACAAGTCCGACTCGCTGCACTCGGCGGTGGTCGAGATCATCGTCAAGAAGGGCGGCCGCTGCCGGTACACCACCATCCAGAACTGGTCGAACAACGTCTACAACCTGGTCACCAAGCGGGCCAAGGCCGAGGCCGGCGCGACCATGGAGTGGGTGGACGGCAACATCGGTTCCAAGGTGACGATGAAGTACCCGTCGGTGTGGATGATGGGCGAGCACGCCAAGGGCGAGGTGCTCTCGATCGCCTTCGCCGGCGAGGGCCAGCACCAGGACACCGGCGCGAAGATGCTGCACCTGGCGCCGCACACCTCCTCGACGATCATCTCCAAGTCCGTGTCCCGCGGCGGTGGCCGCACCTCCTACCGCGGGCTGGTGCAGGTCAACCCCGGCAACCACCACAGCCGCTCGACGGTGAAATGCGATGCCCTGCTGGTGGACAACATCTCCAGGACGGATACCTACCCCTACGTCGACGTCCGCGAGGACGACGTGTCGATGGGGCACGAGGCCACCGTCTCCAAGATCAGCGAAGACCAGCTGTTCTACCTGATGAGCCGCGGGCTGACCGAGGACGAGGCGATGGCGATGATCGTCCGTGGATTCGTCGAGCCGATCGCCCGGGAACTCCCGATGGAGTACGCGCTCGAGTTGAACCGGCTGATCGAACTACAGATGGAAGGAGCGGTGGGCTGACCGTGAGTGCCAGCACAGCGCCAGTTCTGACCGGTATTGCCAGCAACAACGGTGACAAGAACAGCCACGACCAGCACGGACTGGCTGCGCACAGCCACGTCGGCGGCCGCACCGTCAGCAAGGCTCCCGAATCGCACCTGCACCCGATCGGCTCCGCGGACCTCCTGCACCACCCGGTGCCCTCGGGCCGCGAGGAGATCTGGCGGTTCACCCCGCTGCGCCGGCTGCGCGGACTGCACGAGTCCGTGCCACTCGATGGAGAGGTGACGGTCGAGGTCACCGCCCCCGACGGTGTCCTGGTCACCGCTCTCAGCGGTGACGAAGCCCTTGCCCTGCGCGGCATCTCGGGCTACCTGCCCGGTGATCGGCCGGCCGCCCGCGGCTGGCAGGAAGCACGGCAGACCGTGATGGTCGACGTGCCGGCCGATCTGGCGCTGACCGAGCCGGTGGCGATCTCCGTGCACGGCGAGTCGATCGACGTGGCCGCGGCGGCGTACCTGGTGCTCCGGGTCGGTGCCAACGCCACGGCCACCGTCACGGTGTCGCAGACCGGAAGCGTCACCCTGATCGACACCACCGAGATCGTCGTCGGTGACGGCGCCCGGTTGACGTACGTGGCGATGGGGGAGTGGGCAGACGACGCGGTCCAGCTGTCCTATCACCATGTCAAGGTCGGCCGGGACGCCACCGTCAAACACGTGTCACTGGCCTTCGGCGGCGACCTGGTGCGCACCGCGGCGACCGCCGCCTACGACGGGCCTGGCGGCGACATCGACCTACTCGGGCTGTATTTCGCCGATGCCGGGCAGCACCTGGAGCACCGGTTGTTCATCGACCACGCTGTGCCGCACTGCAAGTCGCGGGCGCTGTACAAGGGCGCCCTGCAGGGCAAGAGCGCACGCACCGTGTGGATCGGTGACGTGCTGATCCGCAAGGCCGCGCAGGGAACCGACACCTACGAGATGAACCGGAACCTGGTGCTCACCGCCGGTGCTCGGGCCGACTCCGTGCCGAACCTGGAGATCGAGACGGGCGAGATCGTCGGGGCCGGACACGCCAGCGCGACCGGGCGGTTCGACGACGAGCAGCTGTTCTACCTGCTCTCCCGCGGGATCCCGGCCGAGGTCGCCAAACGGCTGGTGGTGCGCGGCTTCTTCGGCGAGGTGCTGCAGCGCATCGGCGTCGGGCCGATCGTCGACCACGCCACCGAGATCATCGAGCGCGAGCTCGCGATCACTGGCATGTAATCGCTCGGGGGCTCCGCCCCCGAGTTTCCCCGAAGACAAAACCAAAGACCAAAGTCAAGAGCGAAAAGCGAAAGACCACCGCTCGGGGGGCTCCGCCCCCCGAGTCCCCCCCCGAAAAGCAAAGACAACAGTAGAGACAGCGACGCATTGGAAGCTGTCTGTGAAGCACGATCTGCGAACTTGGAGCCCAACAACACATGTCAACACTTCAGATCCGCGACCTGCACGTCTCGGTGATCACCGACGAGGCGCCGATCGAGATCCTGAGCGGCGTCGACCTGACGATCTCGTCCAACGAGACCCACGCGATCATGGGTCCGAACGGCTCCGGCAAGTCGACGCTGGCCTACTCGCTGGCGGGTCACCCCAAGTACAGGGTGACCAAGGGCACGGTCACCCTGGACGGCGAGGACGTGCTCAGCATGACCGTCGACCAGCGAGCCCGCGCAGGCCTGTTCCTGGCCATGCAGTACCCGGTGGAGGTGCCGGGGGTGTCGACGTCCAACTTCCTGCGGACCGCCGCCACCGCGGTCCGCGGCTCGGCCCCGCCCATCCGCACCTGGGTCAAGGAGGTCAAGGCCGCGATGACGGACCTGGACATCGATCCGGAGTTCGCCGAGCGCTCGGTGAACGAGGGCTTCTCCGGTGGCGAGAAGAAGCGCCACGAGATCCTGCAGCTGTCGTTGCTGAAGCCCAAGATCGCCATCCTGGACGAGACCGACTCCGGGCTGGACGTGGATGCGCTGCGCGTCGTCGCCGAGGGCGTGAACCGCTACAAGGCGGAGTCCGCGAACGGCGAGGGCGTCGGCATCATGCTGATCACCCACTACACCCGGATCCTGCGGTACATCCACCCCGATCGGGTGCACGTCTTCGCCGGCGGGAAGATCGTCGAGTCGGGCGGCCCCGACCTGGCCGACGAGCTCGAAGCCACCGGGTACGT
>DASQFG010000040.1:0-5754 GCA_035633315.1 Nakamurella sp.
CGGCCGCTGCCGTGCCGCCGGCCGCTGCCGTGCCGCCGGCCGCTGCCGTGCCGCCGGCCGCTGCCGTACCGCCGGCCGCTGTTCCGCCGCCTGCTGTTCCGCCGGCTGCCGTGCCGCCTGCTGTTGTTCCGCCTGCCGCGCCGGCACCCGTCCCGGTCGCGCCCGTGGTGCCGGCCCCGTGCGCACCGGCGCCGGTGATGCCCGGCCACAACGTCCCGGCGGCGGCCAGCGGTGTCACCGGACCCAACGTCGCGATGTACCCGGCCGCGGCTCCGCCCAGGATCAGCGGTGCCAGCAGCGCACGCAGTCCGGTGTTGACCTCCTGCAGCTCCGCCGCCAGCACCCGGCACCGGTCGCAATCCTCCAGGTGTGCGTCGACCTGCGCCTTCTCGCGCTTGGACAGGCCCCCCCGGGTCCAGGCGCCGAGCCGCTCGACAGTGGTCCGGCAGCGTTCGGCAGCGGTGTCCGCGAGATGGGCCTGCAGGTAGGCCTCGCGCAAACCTTCGCGGGCCCGGAAGGCCAGCGAGGACACCGCGCCAGCGGCCATGCCCAGCAGTGCGCCGACCTCCGCCGGCGACTCGCCCTCCACCTGGGTGTGCCAGAGCACCGCCTGCCAGCGCTCAGGGAGCTTCGCGAACGCGGCCGTGATCATGCCGCTTTCCAGGTTGGCCAGCACCGGATCGTCCCCGACGACGGCAACGTCGTGCGTCGACATGTCCTCGGTGAACTGCAGGCGCTTGTCCTTGCGCGTGCGGTCGTACGCGGTGTTGCGGACGGTGGTGAACAGATAGGCGCGGAACGCGGTGTCCGGCCCCTTGCCGGCCAGCAGGTTGTCCAGCACACGGGCGAAGGACTCCGACACCAGGTCGTCGGATTCCGCCGCGGACCGGGAGAACTGGCGGGCCAGCGTGGTCGCGGGTCCGGCGTGCCGGCGGTACAAGTCGCCGAAAGCCTGGCGGTCCCCAGCCCGGACGCGCGCGATCAGCTCAGGGTCGCTGACGACGAATTCGTCGCCATCCTGATCTGGCACGGCCGTTCCCTCCCTGGCCCCGACGGCCTCGCCTCGGCGGCACCGTCACGGTCGTCACAGCTCTGTGCCCCGTGGGCACACCGTCATTGTGTCGCACCGCGACGGATTGGGCGTCCCCCTGATGGGGTGGGTGCACTAATGGCCTAGAACGCCGTTCCGGCGGGGAGGCCGCACGGAGTCCCGTGCGAGCCTGCGCAGACCCTGTCGCGGCGGTCGCGAAAGAAAGTTGGCGAACCCGCGTGATGGATGGCGGTGGTGTCCGTCTCACCCATATCAGTGCCTGCGCCGCGGAGAGTGATTGCAGTTCAACCCGGAAGGTGACAGGCGCCGAGGCTGGGGCATCGCGAGCCTCGGAGCAGTTCAAGCGAGTGTGATTCAACGAGTGTGATTCAACGAGTGTCATTCAACGACAGTGATGGAACGACTGTGATCCACCACCGGAGGGCGGTCTCGCCGATGACAAGTACGCCGCTGACGACTTCGGCCGCCGTGGCCGAAGTCCGGCGTCGCTGGTATGCGGAATCGGCGTCCGCCGGCTGGGTTTTCGGCTCCGATTGGCACGACCCTGCGGTCGACGCGCTCTGCGAGGCCTGCCTGCGGCAGGAGAACATCTGGGCGCCCGCCGAACGCCTGGGAGTAGCGCGGGCCGCTTCCGGTGCATCGCTGGGTGAGACCCTGGCCGACGTCGACGGGCTGACCGCCGTGCTGCCCGAGGTATCGACCGACCTGCTCTACCGCGCCGTGTCGCTGGGCTGGGCGGACCGGATGTCGACGCCGACCGCGTCGGTCTTCGATCCGCTGACCGGACTCGTCTCGATGGACTACCTGACCACCCGGTTGGGCGAGGTGTACCGGGCCGCCGAGGTGCGCGGGTACCGAGTGTCCACCGGCCACGCCCTCGTGGTGGTGCGCGTCAACCTCTCCGGTCGCCGCGGCTGGGATCGGATGGCTCCGCTGATCCTGGCCGGTGACGCCCTGCGCACGGTGTTCGACGGCGGCCAGAGCCTGGCCAGACTGTCCGACGAGATGGCGGTGGCGCTGACCGAGCGGGAGGACATGCTGGCCAGGCGGACGCAGTTGCTCGCCGGACTCGTCACCCAACGCCTGGTTCAGGACCGGCCGGCCGGCCGCGAATTCGAGGACCACCGCTGCACGCACCTGCCGCGGGTGTGGATCGAGAAGCTACCCGACTCGCAGACCGCCGCGGTCGACCTGATCAGGGAGTTGGGCCGATGAGCAGCTCATCACAGCGACCGCACAGCGGGACAACCAAATGGCGCGCGAAGCGCCTTTGGTAGTAGACCCCGGGGTGGGTGATCGGGCGCCAGGGACGGGCGCCTGAGGCCGCCGCGGTGATCGACCCGAACCGGACCGGCCATCCAGGCCGACCGGCAGCGGGACGATCACCGCGGAGGGCGGCCGGTACGCTGGCCCATCGTGGACCCCCGCACCGGCATGCCCCGAGTGGGAATGGTCGGTGGCGGGCAACTCGCGCGAATGACCCACCAGGCCGCGATCGCCCTTGGACAGAGCCTGACCGTGCTGTCGGTCTCCGACGACGACTGCGCGGCACTGGTCACCCCGGATGTGCAGATCGGGCACCACACCGACCTGGCCGCGCTGCGCCGGTTCGGCGCCGACTGCGACGTCATCACCTTCGACCACGAACACGTGCCGACCGAGCACATCCGCACCCTGGCCGCCGAGGGTCACGCCCTCTACCCGGCCGCCGACGCGCTGCAGTACGCGCAGGACAAGTCGCTGATGCGGGCCAGGCTGGCCGAGTCGGGGATCCCCGTCCCGCCGTTCGAGGTGGTGCCGGGCCCGGGCGCGGCCACCCCTGCGGTGCACGGCGCTGACGTCGCGATCCGGATCGCCGCATTCGGCCGGAGACATGGCTTTCCGGTGGTGGTGAAGACCGCCCGCGGTGGCTACGACGGGCGCGGCGTGGTGGTGGTGCCCGGCCTCGAGGAGGCAGCGTCCGCCGCCGCCCAGTTGGCCGGCTCCGGCGCCCTGGTGCTGGAAGCCTTCGTGCCCATGCGTCGGGAGCTGGCGGCGGTGATCGCACGCTCGCCGTTCGGCCAGGCAGCGGCCTGGCCGATCGTGGAAACCGTTCAACAGCAAGGCATCTGTGTCGAGGTGATTGCGCCCGCCCCCGGCCTTGACGACGACACGGCCGCGGCGGCCACCCGGCTGGCACTGCGGATCGCCGCCGATCTCGACGTGGTCGGGGTGCTGGCCGTCGAGCTGTTCCAGACCGATCCGCAGCCGGGCGCGCCCGACGGGCTGCTGGTCAACGAGCTGGCGATGCGGCCGCACAATTCCGGTCACTGGACCATGGACGGCGCCCTCACCAGCCAGTTCGAGCAGCACCTGCGGGCGGTGCTGGACTATCCGCTGGGCCGCACCGACGCGATCGCGCCGTTCACCGTGATGGGCAACGTGCTGGGCGGGCCGTCAGCACCCGGCGGGGACGCGCCGGCGATGGGTATGGACGAGCGGGTGCACCACCTGGCCGCCCGCTTTCCGGACGTCAAGGTGCATCTGTACGGCAAGGCCTTCCGTCCCGGCCGCAAACTCGGCCACGTCAACGTCATCGGGTCCGACCTGGGCGAACTGCGCCGCAAGGCGAGCCTGGCCGCCCGCTGGCTCGGCGACGGCGTGTGGCCCGATGGCTATGACGTCCACGGCCTGGAGACCAGCCCGGGCGTCGAGCGGTTGCTGGCGAAGGAAGTGTCATGACCACGCAGGCGGCACAGTCCGCTGTGTCCACGGTGCCGCTCGTCGCGCTGATCATGGGCAGCGACTCGGACTGGCCGGTGATGTCCGGCGCCGGTGAGGTGCTGGACGATTTCGAGGTCGGCTACGAGGTCGGCGTGATGTCCGCCCACCGCACGCCGCAGCGGATGCTCGACTACGCCGCCGCAGCGGCCGGCCGCGGGTTGCGGACGATCATCGCCGGGGCGGGCGGGGCCGCCCACCTGCCCGGGATGGTCGCGTCGGCGACCGTGCTGCCGGTGATCGGGGTGCCGGTGCCGCTGGCGACGCTGGACGGCATGGATTCGCTGCTGTCCATCGTGCAGATGCCCGCCGGGATCCCAGTGGCGTGTGTGTCGATCGGCGGAGCACGCAACGCCGGACTGCTGGCGGTGCGGATCCTGGCCAGTGCGGGTGACGATCTCGGGATCCGGCTGGCCGGCGAGCTGGCCGCGTACTCCGACGACCTGCAGGCCACGGTGCTGGCCAGGCACGAGGTGCTGCGCACCCGGACGGGCCACTGAGCGCAGCGGCCCGGCCGACGGGCCCGGGTCGTGGCCGAGTCCGGCCGACGCACGTCACCGGCACTTGACGGGCCTGACCGTCCACGAGCGCGGCCTGCCGGTGGTGATGGTCGACGACCGCGGCTTCGGGCCCGCGCTGCCCACCGTCGCGTGCACGAATCTGGCGGGCGGTGCGTCCGCGGCCAGGCACCTGCTCGACCTGGGCCCTCGGCGGCCGATCGTGCTGACCCGACGGCGGGAGTACGGCTGCTCCGGGAGCGGCTGGCCGGCTTCGCGGAGGTCTACCGATCGGCGGGGCGCCCACTGGCCGACGAGCAGATCATCGAGGGCGATTTCACCGTCCATGGCGGCCGCGCAGCGATCGACCAGCTCGCCCGATCCGGCCGCGGGTTCGACGCGGTGTTCGCCATGAACGACCTGTCCGCGGCGGGAGTGATCGCGGGCATCAGGGAATCCGGCCGGACGGTGCCCGGCGATGTCGCGGTGATCGGGTTCGACGACGTCGAGGTGGCGGTGCACACCAACCCGGCCCTGACGGCGATCCGCCGGCCGATGCACGAGATGGGGGCGACCGCGGCCGGGTTGCTACTGGCGGCGCTGGCGGCGCTGGCGGCGCACCGCTGCCGGCGGAGCCCACCGTGCTGCCGACCAGCCTGGTCGTCCGCGGGTCGACGGTCGGGTGACCTCAGCTCGGCGTCTCGGGGAGACACGGGCCTGGAAGGCACCCCCAAATGGGTGACTTTGCGTAGCTGAAGGGTCAGAAGAAGCCATCTTCGCGGCATTCAACGTCTTAGCGTGTGCCTATTGCCACAAGAACCCGATCGCGACAGGTGCCGCAGGCTTCAGCGCCGCAGGCTTCCTCCACGTCGATCGCGAAGAGTGGGGGGATCCGCATGAAGATCGACGAAGATCAGCCACATCCGTTCGTCGCGACCCGACGGCAGATGCTGCAGGCCTGCGCGGTGGTGGTGGGCGCCGGCCTGTTGGCCGCGCCCGGCACCCGGGTGGCCAGTGCGCTTGCCGCGGACGACCCCGGCACGGGCGCCGGCGCCGACGGTGCCCCTGGGCCGCCGGGCGCGCCGAGGATGGGCATTCTGGCCCTGCCTGCGGGCGGCACCTCCTACAACGACTGGCCGGTCGGCACCCCGGCGTCGGCCATCGGCGTGCAGAACTTCGTGGTACCCGGAACCACCGTGACATTGCCGATCAAGGCCGGCGATGTGTCGACCATCCTGCTGTACGTCGCCAAGCGGTTCAACGGGGAGGTCGAGACGCTCGAGGGCTGGCAGTGCTGGGGGTACTCCTACCGGGCGAACGTCAACAACCCGAGCGTCTGGTCGAACCATGCGTCGGGGACCGCCATCGACCTCAACGCGGTCAAACATCCCAACGGCGCGAAGGCCAGCTTCACCGCGGCGCAGACCGCTGCGGCCCGTCGGATCC
>DASQFG010000041.1:0-3196 GCA_035633315.1 Nakamurella sp.
ACCGGCACCAGCGGTACCGCGAGCAGCGCCACCAGCGCGGCGACCAGGGCCAGCGCCCACAGCTCGCGGCCGCGCAAGCGGGGCGCCAGCAGCGCCAGAAAGGCCGCGGGGGCGGCGGCGTCCAACCCGAGCGCACGTGGGTCGGACAACCATGACGCGCCCACCGCCCCGACCAGCGTCCCGATGTTCCACAGCGTGAACACCCCGAGGCCGGTGGCGTAGAAGCCCAGCCGAGCGGCGCGGTCGGTGTCCCGGCCGATCGACATCGCCGTGGACTCGTCGATGACCAGCTGCGCGGCTCCCAGCCGGCGCAGCCCACTGACCCGGAGGATCTCGGCCAATCGGAGCCCGTAGAGCGCGTTCCGGGCGCCCAGCATGATCGCCGTCGCAGCCCCGGCCAGCGGCGCGCCACCACCGGCGATCACCGCGATGAGCCCGAACTGGCTGGCGCCGGTGAACATCAGCAGGGACAGCGCCATCGTCTGCCAGACGTTCAGTCCGCCGGCCAGCGCGATGGCGCCGAACGAGATGCCGTACGCACCCGTCGCGACGGCCACACCCATCGAATCGCGGAGCACCTGGGTGCGGGTCAGCTGCCAGTCCAGGTCGGGGGTGCCCGGGGTGGTGCCGTCGGAGCTGTCCGAGGTTCCAGCGCTGTCCGGGCCGGGCGTCACGGCGTCCACGCCGCGTCAGCGCACCCGCCCGCCGGCCGAGGTGCGGCGGTCAGGGCGTCAGGTCGGGCAGCAACCAGGGGGAGCGGCGACGGCGCAACCAGACCCGGCGGCTGCCGTCCGGGAACCGCAGCACCCGGGCCAATTCCCAGCCGGCGAACTCGGCGCGGACGGCCAGCATGGTCGCGGCCGCGGCCCGGGAGACCGTCGCATCGATGCGCAGCGGCCGGTAGTCGAACTCGTCGGGAGAGTGCCCGCCGGGCGCCCACGACGGCGGATCGAGCGGACCCCTGCCGGCCCCGGACGATGGTTCGACCATGGACGGTTGTGCGCTGATCGCCCATCACCTCCGCTGAGTCGGGCAGGAAGACCGCCGAGCACGAAGCAACCTTGCAACGAGTGTGCCTGCTCGGCGCTGGGTGTGCCGCACCCGCCCGGTGTCTGGTGCTTGTGGTGACGCTGTTGACCGCGTTGCCCACGGGCGCGCTCATGGCGCGTCTCCTGGTACTGCCGCCGGCGTCAGGGCCGCCCGTAACAGCGCCTCGAGACGGGTCCGCCGGGGCAGCGAGCCGATCTGCCGGACCGCGTGCGCCAGCTGCGGGCCGGCCGCGTGCACCACCGTCAGGTGCCTCCTGGCCCTGGTCAGCGCCGTGTAGACCAGCGGCCGGGACAGCATCGAACCGGCCTCCGGCGGCATCACCACGACCACCGCCTCCCACTCCGAGCCCTGCGCCCGGTGCACGGTGATCGCCCAGCCGTGCAGCAGATCGGCCAGCGGCTTCCCGCTGATCTCCGACTCGCCGCCGGTGAACGCGACCCGCAGGGTGTTGTCGCCGGTGGAGACCACGGTGCCGACCTCGCCGTTGGCGTAACCCGTCGGTTCGGCGTCGAGATGGTTGGCGGTGGCGACGACCCGGTCCCCGACGTCGAAACCGCGCACCGTCCCGGTTCCCGGGTTGAGCACCGCCTTGAGCGCCCGGTTCAGCGCCTGGGTGCCGGCCGGGCCGCGATGCACCGGCGTCACCACCTGGATCTGGTCGCCGCTGCTGGAGAAGACCCGGGGGATGGAGTCGGTGACCACCTGGACGACCCGTCGGGCGGCCTCCTCCGACCCGCGGGCGGGGACCACGACGACCTCGTGCGACGGGTCGTCGACCGCGAGCACCTCGCCGGCACGGACGGCGGTGGCCAGCCGGGCGATCGTGCCGCCCTCGGTCTGCCGGTACAGCGTGCGCAGCTCCGTCACCGGTACGGTGCCGCTGTCGATCAGGTCGCCCAGCACCCGGCCCGGGCCGATCGACGGCAGCTGCGCAGGGTCGCCGACGACCACCAGGTGGGTGCCGTCACGCAAAGCGGATAGCAGTGCGGCGCCCAGCTCAATGTCCAGCATGGACGCTTCGTCCACCACCACGAGATCGGCCTCGATCGGGTTGTCGGCGTCATGCTCGAACACCGAGGCCCGATCGCCCGAGTCCGACCGCGGTCGCGCGCCGAGCAGCCGGTGGATCGTGGTGGCGTTGCTGCCGGCCAGCTCCTCCAGCCGTTTGGCGGCACGCCCGGTCGGCGCGGCCAGCGCGATCGACGCCTGGACCTTGCTGCACAGCGCGACGATCGCCGAGATGGTCCGGCTCTTGCCCGTGCCCGGGCCGCCGGTCAGCAGGCTGACCCCGTGCGCGGCGGCCAGTCCCACGGCCCCCGCCTGCACCGCGTCCAGCCCCGAGCCCCGCGCACCCGGCTCCGGTCCGGAGTCCAATTCCGACAGCACGCCCTTGATCGCCCGCTCGCCGGCCAGCGACGAGGCCGAGCCGACCAACCGGGCCAGGTGGGTGGCGACCGAGGACTCCGCGTCGGCCAGCGCCTTCGGGCTCACCCAGGGCTCGTCCGACCCGCTCGGATCGATCACCGACACCACCGTGCCGGCCGCCGCGGCGGCGTCCAGTGCGCTGCGCGGATCGACCCCGAAGGGCCGCAACGCGCTCGCGACCATGCTCTCCGGGGCGGCGGTGTGCCCGTCCCGGGCGAATCGGGCCAGCGTCCAGGCCACCAGCGCCCGGCCGCGACGGGGGTCGTCACGACGGACGTCGGGGTCGATGGATCGCGCCAGCCGGTCGGCCTCGGCGACGGTGGCGTCGGGCAACAGCAGCAGCCGCCACGGATCTCCGCGCAGTGCCTGCGCGGCGTCAGCGAACTCGAGGGAATCGGTCAGCCGCAGTGCCCAGCGCGCCGGGATCTCTTGGGGAACAAGGAGTTCCGCGAGCTCGTAGAGGTGTCCCGCGCCGACGAAGCTGGTCATCAGCCGGTTCGCCCTGCGGTCGGTCATCCGGGGCAGCGCGGCCAGTTTTCCGGCGGTGACGTCCGCGGGACCGGTGATCCCGGCCTGTGCGAGCTGGCCGGCGACGACCGGCCCGACACCGGGCCACAGGCCGGCGGCGCAGAACTCGGCGAAGACCTCGGGCACGCTGGGACCCTACCCGCGCCGCACCGGCCCCCGGCCACGATGGCGCCCTTGTTCGGCGCGGATCAAC
>DASQFG010000042.1:0-2307 GCA_035633315.1 Nakamurella sp.
AAGGAGTACGTGGCGTGCCGGGTGGACGGCGGCGGGGTGCTGCTGCTCAGCGAGTTCACCGGCGCGGCCAAGGAACTGCGCGCCGGGCTGTTGGTCAACCCGTACGACACCGACGGGGTCAAGGAGGGCCTGCGCAAGGCCTTGACGATGTCCCCGGTCGAGGCTCGCCGGCGGATGCGGTCACTGCGCCGGCAGGTGCTGACGCACGACGTCGACCGGTGGGCGGCGGCGTTCCTGTCCTCGCTGGAACGCACCCGTGACCACCTGGCCGACGCGATGTCCCGACTCCCCGACGACGTCATCGCCTCCATCTCCCAGATCAGCGAGACCGAACGGCTGCTGGTGGCGACGGACTTCGACGGCACGCTGGCACCGATCGTGGACGACCCGGCGACCGCGCGGCCGCTCCCGGAGTCGATGGAGGCCCTGGAGACGCTCACCGCGATTCCCGGCACCGTGGTGGCCGTGGTGTCCGGCCGGGCGCTGGCCGATCTGCAGGATCTGCTGGGGGGGAATCAGCGGATCCATCTGGTCGGCAGCCATGGCGCGGAAACGTCGGCCGAAGACCGGGACAGCTCGGCGAGCCTGTCGGCCGAAGACCGAAAGCGGTTGTCCCGGTTGAAGTTGGAGCTGCAGCAGATCACCGCCGAGTACCGCGGGGTGAATCTGGAGTTGAAGCCGACGGGGATCGCCGTACACCTGCGCGGTGTCGACGACCGGGTAGCCGCGGCGGTCACCGAACAGATCGAGGAGAACCCGGCCAGCTGGCCCGGCGTGCACCTGTTACGCGGCAAGAAGGTCCTGGAGCTGACCGTCGTCACCACCAACAAGGGCCGCGCGCTGAAGGCGCTGATGCGTCAGCACCACATCACCGCGACCGTGTTCATCGGTGACGACATCACCGATGAGAACGCGTTCGGCGTGCTGTCCGGACCCGACGTGGGAGTGAAGGTCGGGCGTGGGCAGACCGCAGCCGACGTCCGGATCGCCGAACCCGCGCGGGTTGCGGACCTGCTGCACGTGCTCGCCGCGTCCCGGCGGCGCGGTCAGAAACGGCGGTCCCAGCACGCGGCCGGCACGTCGGGCCCGGTCGCCAAGGAGCAGACGGCCGCCAAGGAGCAGACGGCCGCCGCTGATTCTCGAGGAGCCTGATTCTCGAGCCGGTTGAGCCCCTCAGACCTTCGGGTGCGCGGTGGTCTTGCCTGCCAGGAAAGTGGTCTCCAGCATCACCCGGCGCCCGGCGGTCCGGCGTGCGGGGCTCAGCAGCAGCCGCCCGGCCTGCCGGCCCTTCTCCACGACCGGCTGCACCACCGTGGTCAGTTGGGCGTCGATGGCGGATCTGATGCCGTCGAATCCCGTCACCGAGACGTCGTCCGGCACCCGCTGCCGGCGCCGGGTCAGTTCGATGATCGCGCCGAGGGCGAAGACATCCGTGGTGGCGACGAGAGCGGTGATGCCCGGATCCAACGCCAGTACTTCTGCCGCGGCCGACGCACCGGCGTCCACCGAATGTTCGAATCGTTCGACCACCGGGACCCGGTCCCACGCCACCCCGGCGGCGGTGAACGCCTCGCGCAATCCCCTCAGCCGGTTGCGCTGCACGTGGTAGTGCGCGGCGTTCTGCCGGTCGATCGAGACCGGGCCGTCCATGTTCACCCGGCCCAGCCGCATGCAGATGACGCCGATACGCCGATGGCCGAGCCCGAGCAAGTGGTCGGCCACACCGCGAATCGCGGCCGCGTCGTCGATTCCCACCAGGTCGGCGCCGGTGATGCTGGGCTGATCGCAGATCACCGCCGGAACCGGCCGCGCCAGGGCGGCCGCGAGGTGCGGGTCGTCATCGGGCATGGAGTAGACGACGAACCCGTCGACCGCCGCGCTGGACACCGCGAGCACATCCTCGGAATCCGGACGCGCGGGCACCAGCAGCAACCCGACCCTGGCCAGGTCGCATTCCATGGTGAGCCCCTCCAGGAACGCGACAGCACCGGGGTCCCGGAACGCGTACGACACCTGTTCGGTGAGCAGCAGCCCGATTGCGCCGGCTTTTCGAGTCCGCAGCGAGCGCGCCACCGGGTCGGGGCCCGGGTAGCCCAACTGCCGCGCCGCTTCCATCACCCGCGACCGCAATTGCGGAGACAGTTGGTCGGGACGGTTGTAGGCGTTCGACACCGTGGTCCGGGAGATGCCCAGTTCGGCCGCGAGTGACGCCAGCGTTGCCGGCGGCCGCGTCCGTGGTGGGCGATCCATCATCCCTGCACGGTATCCGGTGAGGGTCGAAGGGAGGGCAACCAGGAGCGTGTTTGG
>DASQFG010000043.1:0-13131 GCA_035633315.1 Nakamurella sp.
GCGGAGGACGACGCGCTCGGCCCGCGAATCCTGCTCGACAGGGTCCTCGACCCGCTGAACCGGCTCGGCTCGAAACGCTTCCTGAAGGAAGCGCGGCAGAAGGTCTGGCTCAACGTCGAGCAGCTGCAGCAGGCCAGACTCCTCGGTCCGGACCTGTACCGCAGCAGGCTGGCCGAACTCGAGCTGCTCAGCGCAGCGAAGATCGCCGATCTGCTCATACCCGGACAGGTGGTGCTACGGCTCGCGGTGGCCGGTTTCGGGGTCGTCCTACCGCCTGAGTGAGCACCGTGAGCGGTGGCCGGCTCGATCGGGTCGCCCCCGATCGGAACGGCCACGGTCCATCCTGCACGGCTACCGCCGGTGACCGTGCCCGACCGTGCCTGACCGTGCGGAAGCGGATGTTGGACCTCAAGAGGGGACAACCCAAGGATTAGCCTGATCATATGTGCGGCATCATCGGTTACACCGGACCCCGTCAGGCCCTCCCTCTGGTGCTGGAGGGACTGCGGCGGCTCGAATATCGCGGCTACGACTCCGCGGGGGTGGCCGTCCTGGACGGTGAGGGCGGCCTGGCCACCGCGAAGAAGGCCGGCGTCCTCGGCAACCTCGAACACTTCATCGACAGCGGCGACGTGGCGCTGGCCGGGTTCACCGGCATGGGTCACACCCGGTGGGCCACGCACGGTGGTCCGACCGATCGCAACGCCCACCCGCACACCGACGCGACCGGCCGGGTCGCCGTCATCCACAACGGCATCATCGAGAATTTCGTCAGCCTCCGGAAGGACCTCGAGTCGCGGGGAATCGAGATGCGCAGCGACACCGACACCGAGGTGGTCGCGCACCTGCTGGGCCAGGCGTTCGCCCAGGGGCCGACCGCCGGCGACCTGCCGGCCAGCATGGCCGCCGTGTGCCGCGGACTCGATGGTGCGTTCACCCTGGTCGCCGCGCATGCGGACGTGCCTGGCATGCTGGTCGCCGCCCGGCGGAACTCACCGCTGGTGATCGGCGTCGGCGACGGCGAGATGTTCGTGGCCAGCGACGTGGCGGCGTTCATCGCGCACACCCGCGAGGCCGTCGAGCTCGGCCAGGACCAGCTGGTGGTGATCACCCCGCACGGCTACGAGGTCACCTCGTTCAGCGGGCACGACGCCGACTTCAAGGTTTTCCACGTGGACTGGGACCTCTCGGCCGCCGAGAAGGGCGGCTTCCCGACCTTCATGGACAAGGAGATCGCCGAGCAGCCGCAGGCCATCGCCGACACCCTGTTGGGCCACTTCGACGGCATCAGCATCACCCTGGACGAGCAACGACTGGGCGAGGAAGAGCTGCGCACGATCGACAAAGTCTTCGTCGTCGCGTGCGGGACGGCGTTCCATTCCGGGCTGATCGGCAAGTACGCCATCGAACACTGGACCAGGCTGCCGGTGGAGGTGGAGTTGGCCAGCGAATTCCGGTACCGGGATCCCGTGCTGGACCGGGAGACGCTGGTGGTTGCCATCTCGCAGTCAGGGGAGACCGCCGACACCCTGGAGGCGGTGCGGCATGCTCGCCGCCAGCGCGCCCGGGTGCTGGCCATCTGCAACACCAACGGCTCGCAGATCCCCCGCGAATCCGACGCCGTGCTCTACACGCACGCCGGGCCCGAGGTCGGGGTGGCCGCCACCAAGACTTTCCTCGCGCAGGTGACGGCCAACTACCTGGTCGGGCTGGCGCTGGCGCAGGCCCGCGGCACCAAGTACCGCGACGAGGTGGCCCGCGAGTACGAGCTGCTGTCCGAGATGCCGGCCGCGGTGGCCTCGACGTTGGAGTTGATGGAACCGATCCGCAAGCTGGCCGTCGACATCTGCCGGTCGAAGGCGATCCTGTTCCTGGGTCGGCATGTCGGCTTCCCAGTCGCCCTGGAGGGCGCGCTGAAGCTGAAGGAACTGGCCTACATGCACGCCGAGGGCTTCGCGGCGGGCGAGCTCAAACACGGACCGATTGCGCTGATCGAGGAGGGTCTGCCGGTGGTGGTCATCACGCCGTCGCCGAAGGCCGACCCGATGCTGCACTCCAAGCTGCTCTCCAACATCCGGGAGATCCAGGCGCGCGGGGCGCGCACCATCGTCATCGCCGAGGAGGGCGACGACACGGTCGCGCCCTTCGCCGACTTCCTGCTCGAGCTGCCCCGGGTGCCCAAGCTGTTCCAGCCGCTGGTGGCGACGGTCCCGCTGCAGATCTTCGCGGCGGAGATCGCCCGCTCGCGCGGGTACGACATCGACAAGCCGCGGAACCTCGCCAAGTCGGTGACGGTCGAGTAGTGGTCGGGGTGCCGTCGATCCCGCCGGGTGCGCGGGTGATCTCCGTCGGAATCGACGTCGTCGCCGTGGATCGTTTTGCCGCGATACTCGAGCGGACCCCGGCGCTCGCCGCCCGACTCTTCAGCGCGGACGAAATGGTCACCGCCACCGGTCTTCCGCGCGGGCCTGCATCGCTCGCAGCGCGGTTCGCCGTCAAGGAAGCCGTGGCCAAGGCGCTGGGTGCGCCGGCCGGAATGCAGTGGCATGACTGCCGGGTGATCTCGGAGTCTTCCGGTCAGCCGGTGCTGCAGGTGGTCGACACGGTCGCGGCCGCCGCGGCCGCCGCCGGGGTGACCGGCTGGCGGCTGTCGGTCTCGCACGACGCGGGCATCGCCGCGGCGGTCGTCATCGCGCTCGGGTGATGCCGCCCTTGGCGAACTCCCGACGTGATCGGGATCCGGCGATGATCGGCCAAGGGTGCCAGGTTGCCGTCAGGGCCGATGGGACCAGGATGGTCAGATGATCAACGCCTATTCCGTCGAGCAGATCCGCGCCGTCGAGAAGGCCGCGCTGGCCAGGGACGGCGACGCCACCCTGATGCGGCGGGCGTCCGCTGCTGTCGCGCTCGCCGTGGCGGAGCGGACGCCCGCGCCGCGCCCGGGCACGCGGGTCGTGCTGCTGGTGGGATCGGGTAACAACGGCGGTGACGCGCTGTTCGCGGGCGCGATGCTCCGCGGCCGGGGGATGGCCGTCACTGCCGTGCTGCTGACCCCCGATAAGGCACATCCGGGCGGCCTTGCCGCGCTCCGCCGGGCGGGAGGCAGGGTCCGCGGGCACGACGACGCGAGTGTCGGCCGGGTGGTCGACGACGCTGACGTGATCATCGACGGGGTGGTGGGCCTGGCGGCGACACCGCCGCTGCGCGAGCCCGGCGCGGCGCTGATCGAGCGCGCCAACGCCGGGAAGGCGCTGCGGGTGGCCGTCGACCTGCCCAGCGGGATCGAGCCGGACACCGGCCGGGTCGACGGGCCCGCTTTCCTGGCCGACGTCACCGTGACCTTCGGCGGCATCAAAACGGGGCTGCTGCTCGCCGACGCCCAGACCGGGACGATCATCTGCGACCCGATCGGGATGGACATGTCCGACTGCCCGCCCCGGCTGGTGGCGATGACCGACGGCGCGGTGGCGCGGCTGGTTCCCACCCCGGGACCGGCGGCGGACAAGTTCACCGGCGGACTGGTCGGCATCCTGGCCGGGTCGCCGGGCTATCCGGGGGCTCCCGTGCTGTGCACGGGTGGGGCGGTCCGCACCCGCCCGGGAATGGTCCGCTACGCGGGCAAGCAGGCCTCGGCGGTGCTCGCCCGCTGGCCCGAGGTGGTGGCCGTGGACGACCCGGCCGCCACCGGACAGGTGCAGGCCTGGGTGGTCGGCCCGGGGCTGGGTACCGACGGTGCGGCGACCGCGCAGTTGAGATGGGCGTTGTCCCAGGACGTTCCGGTGCTGGTGGACGCCGACGGGTTGACCGTGCTGGCGCAGTCGCACTCGTTGCTGGCCGACCGCAAGCGGGCGGGCATGGCGACCGTGCTCACCCCGCACGACCGGGAGTTCGCCAGGGTGTTCCCGGACATCGACCTGTCCGACCGGCTGGCAGCTGTTCGCGCGGCCGCGGTGGCCAGCGGCGCAACGGTTCTGCTCAAGGGGCACCGGACGCTGGTCGCGTCGCCGGACGGTCGGGCCACGGTCAACCTGACCGGATCGTCCTGGCTCGCCACCGCAGGGTCGGGGGACGTGCTGTCCGGTGTCATCGGGTCGCTGCTGGCGTCGGGTTTGACCCCGTTGCTGGCCGCGGCCGCCGGCGCGCACCTGCACGGCCGGGCCGGGCAGCGGGCCGAGGCGGCCGGGCAGGCGGGCGCCCAGGCCCTGTGGGAACACCTGCGCAGCCCGCGCGTCGCAAGGAACTGAACTCGGCTCGCGACCACCAGGGGGCGATACCGCTCCCGGTGTGTCGTCGCCGGCGTCGGAGATCTGGAGGGGATCCGCAGCGGGTTGGACTACGTCCCGAGCCTGCGCGTCGAGGCGATCTGGCTGTCGCCGACGTCTGCCTCACCCATGGTCGACTTCGGGGACGACGTCAGCGACTACTGCGACGTCGACCCGGGTTTCGGCTCGCCGGCCGACTTCGACCAACTGGTCGACAACGCCCATGCGCTCGTCATCCGGGTGGTGCTGGACCGGGTCGCGAACCATACCTCTCACGACCATCCCTGGTTCCTGGAGTCCCGTTCGGGCCGGGACAAGCCGAAACGGGAGTGGTAGGTGTGGGCCTGGTGTGGGCCGATCCGGCGCCGGGCGGTGGCCCGCCGAATGACTGGACGTCGGTACCCTGGTGTCGCTCGATCGACGCCCTGCTATCGACGCCCTGCTATAGGTGCCCTGCTATGGATGCCCGGCTATCGAGACCGGGCGGTTCGGCGTTTGGGGTCCGAAGCCGCGGGCACCTTCCTTGGCAGCTGCTTTGCTCGCGCAGGTTCGCGTCGACGCAGAGGGATTCGGTGGCCACCACGACGACGCTCAGGCGGTTTCCGGACGAGGTCGCGGCGCGCCGCGATGAGCCTGTTCGTGCTGTGGTCCGTGCTCGTGCTGCCGCAACTGGTGGGCTCGCACTTCTGAAGGAATCCAATCGTTCCGGTACCTGTTCAACGGCTGGGGAAAGGTGCTGGCGGTGTGGTACGCCGTCACGCTCGTCCTGCTGTACCGCCATCTCGAACTGCACCAGGCGATCCGGTTGATGGTTGCCGAGCGGGGCGCCGAATCTGCGCAATGAACCGCACGGCCACGGGAATGGCCTGACCGACGCTGCGCCCCGGCCACGTTCGAGTGGGATCCCCCCGCCGCGCGGCCCCGCACGCATGATGTGGAGGATGGGGCGCGGAGTGGCGCCCCGAGGGGGATCGACGCGGTGAGGCACACGAGTTCGGCGCAGCCACCCGCGTCGGTCCGTGCCGGGTCGCTCGGACATTCCCGGCGTTGCGTCGCCTACGGATTCGCGGCGCTGCTGATCGTGGCCGCCGGGTGCAGCGACCAATCGACCACCGACGGCACTGCAGGCACAACCGGCACAGCCGGCACGGTGACGAGTTCGCCCGGCACAATCTCGGGGCTGCCGCCGTCGGCCGCCTCGCAGGACTCCTCCAGCTCGATCTCCGCCGGCCCGTTCCCGGCCGCATCGAGCGAGGAACCGCCGGCGCCGGCCGGCAGGCCGGTTCCGTCCGAGACGGCGCAGTCGGGTCAGACGACACAGCCGGCTCAGACGTCCCGGCCCGGAGATGCCGGCCCGGACACCGCCAGCAGCGCGCTCCAGGTCCTGGCCGGACTTCCGATCCAGGGTCGGGCACCCAAGACCGGCTACCGCCGCGACCAGTTCGGCCAGGCCTGGTCCGATGACGTCGACGTGGAGGGCGGGCACAACGGGTGCGACACCCGGAACGACATCCTCCGGCGGGACATCACGGCGCCGCAGTCCAAACCGGGGACGCAGGGCTGCGTGGTGCGCTCGGGCACCCTTGCGGACGCGTACAGCGATCAGATCATCGCCTTCGTCCGAGGCGAGACGACGTCCGAAGCTGTGCAGATCGACCATATGGTGGCGCTCTCCAACGCCTGGCAGACCGGCGCCCAGCAGCTCACCGCCGCTCAGCGGCAGGACTTCGCCAACGACCCGCTAAACCTGCAGGCCGTGTCCGCTCCGGTCAACGGCGCGAAGGGCGACGGCGACGCCGCGACCTGGCTCCCGCCGCACGTCGGCTACCGCTGCGAGTACGTCGGCCGGCAGATCCAGGTCAAGGCCCGGCACGGGTTGTGGGTGGTGCCCGCCGAGCACGACGCGATGGCCAGGGTGCTTGCCGGGTGCGGCGCCGTCCCAGCCACCCCGCCGGCTATCCCGGCACCGGCCTCGCCGGCCTCGCCGGCCGCGGCGACCCCGGCGGCAGCGACCACAGCGGCCCAGCCCCCGGCGGCGCCGCCCGCCTCCCCAGCTGACCCGTACTTCAAGAACTGCGCGGCGGCCCGCGCCGCCGGTGCGGCCCCGCTGTACCGGGGCCGACCCGGATATCGCGAGCAGATGGACGGCGACCGCGACGGTATCGCCTGCGAAACCTGAGCGCGATCCACAACGTGCCGATGCCAGGAGGCCGAACGTGATTCCATCGTGGGGTGAGCACCAGCATTCCTGCGACGACCCAGCCCGACCACGCGCCCGTAGCGCCGGGCTCGTTGGGCACAGCGCGCGCCGCGGGCAGTTCGGTGGGCAGTTCGGTCGGTCCAGTAACCGTCGCTGACCAGCCGGTAGCGCGCGACCGGGCGGCCCCTCAGGCATCGGGAGCAGGGGCGCGGGTGGTCCGCGCGGAGGCCGTCATCGACCTGGGCGCGATCGCGGCGAACACCAAGCTGCTGCTGACCCGGATGCGTGAGGTCAACCGGTGCGCCGAGATGATGGCTGTGGTCAAGGCCGACGGGTACGGGCACGGCGCGGTGCCGTCGGCACGCGCGGCGCTGGCCGGCGGCGCCGGTTTCCTCGGCGTGGCCACGCCGCAGGAGGCGCTGGAGCTCCGCGCGGCGGGCATCGACGCGCCGGTGCTGGCCTGGCTGTGGCCCGCCGGTCAGGACATCGCGCCCGCGCTGGCCGCCGGCGTGGAGCTGGGGATCTCCAGCCTTGATCACCTGACCGCCGTGCTCGCCGCCCGATCGACGGGGCCGCAGCCACGGATCCACGTGAAGATCGACACCGGCCTGGGCCGCAACGGGGTCGGCCCGCGCGACCTCGGTGCCGTGCTGGACGCCGTCGCCGCCGCGGAACGGTCCGGCCGCCTCGCCGTCGCGGGGTTGATGAGCCACCTGGCCAGCGCGGACGTCCCGGACGACCGGTCGGTGGCCGAGCAGACCCTCGCGTTCCGCTCGGCGCTCGGCCTCGCGGCAGGCAAGGGCATCCAGGCCCGCTGGCATCACCTGGCGAACACCCCGGCGGTGCTCGACCATCCGGACACCTTCTTCGACATGGGCCGATGCGGCATCGGGCTGTACGGGATCAATCCGGTGCTCACCCCGGTCGGGCTGCGGCCGGCCATGACCCTGCGCGGGACAGTCGCGTTGACCAAACGGGTCCCCGCGGACTACGGCGTGTCCTACGGACTGACGTACCGGACCTCGACGGAAACCACGCTGGCGTTGGTACCGCTCGGGTACGCCGACGGGATTCCGCGCGCCGCCAGCTCGGTGGGCGAGGTGTGGCTGCGCGGTCGGCGTCGGCGGATCGCCGGGCGGGTGGCGATGGACCAGGTCGTCGTCGACTGCCGTGACGACCCGGTGGAGGCCGGTGACGACGTCGTCGTGTTCGGTCCGGGGGACGCCGGCGAGCCGACCGCGGACGACTGGGCGGCGGCCTGCGACACCATCGCCTACGAGATCGTCACCAGGATCGGTCCGCGGGTGCCCCGCCGGTATGTGGGCGAAGGCACTGAAGCCGCTGACCGCCCCGGGAGTACTCATGGTGCCGAGGACCTGGCGGCCGGTGACGCGCGGGTGGGCGGCAGCGACAGTGGCACTGGCAGTGGCAGTGGAACTGGCAGGGGCACTGACGGCGACCCGGGCGGTGACCGATGAGCACCGTGGGCAGGATCCTCGGCGCCGCCGGCCTGGCCGGGATCATCGGCGCGGCCGCGGTCGGCGGCGTCACGGCGCAACGGATGTCCGTCAAGCGCTACCGCTCGGCGCTGACCGACCTGACCCGCGAGGAACTGCTCGGCGAACTGACCCCCGACCGCACCTACTCGGTCGCCGCGGAGGACGGCGTGGTGCTGCACGTCGAGGAGGTCGGACCGGTCAACGCGCCGCTGACGATCATCTTCGCGCACGGCTGGACGCTGCGGTCCGGGTCGTGGCATTTCCAGCGGCTGGGGTTGGCGGGCCCGGGATTCGGCACCGGCGAGCCGGGCTCGCCGGCGACCCGGATGGTGTTCTACGACCATCGCTCGCACGGCAAGTCCACCCGGGCGCCCGCCGCGCACTCCACCATGGAGTACCTCGCCTCTGACCTGCGGCACGTGGTCGCGACCGCGGCGCCGGGCGCGCCGATCGTGCTGGTCGGGCATTCGATGGGCGGCATGGCCATCCTGACGCTGGCCGCGCAGGAACCCGCGTTGTTCGCCGACCGGGTGATCGGCATCGGGCTGATCTGCACGGGCGCGACCTACCTGCGGCAGACGCAGTTCAATCAGCTGCTGGTGACCAGGGGAAACCCCGTGGTGCGGGCGATCACCAATGTCGCGGTGCGCTACCCGGCGATCTTCGAGCGGGGCCGTGCAGGCAGCCGGGACGCGGTCTGGCTGCTGACCAGGAGTCTTGGCTTCGCCAAGGACGTGCCCGGCCCGCTGGTGGATTACCTGGACGAGATGATCAGCGCGACCCCCGTCGAGGTGATCGCCGACTACGCACCGACGCTGTTCAGCTTCGACCAGTCCGCCGCGCTGCCGGCGCTGACGGGGATCCCCACCGCGATCATCTCCGGCGACCAGGATCGGCTGACCCCGCTGGCCCGCTCGCAGGCGATCGCGGACGTGCTACCGGACGCGGAGTTCGTCATCGCCCACGGTGCCGGGCACATGACGATGATGGAGGACCCCGACCTGACCAACGAGGCACTGCGCCGGATGCTGGAGCGGGCCACCAGCTACGGCGGGATCTCGGTGAAACGGCGGAAGGCCCGGCGGTGACGTCGGCCCAGGCCGCGGACGCCGCCCGGGTCCCGGACGATGGTGAGCGGTCCAGCCCTCAGACGATCTCATTCACCTTGCCGACCGTCGAGCACACCCTGGCCCTTGGCAGGGCCATCGGCCAACGCCTGGGCGCCGGTGACCTGGTGATCTTGACCGGCTCCCTCGGGGCCGGGAAGACCGCGCTCACCAAGGGCATCGGCGCCGGCATGAGGGTGATCGGCACGGTGATGTCGCCGACCTTCGTGATCGCCAGGGTGCATGCCGGTGACGTGCCGCTGGTGCACGTGGACGCCTACCGGCTGACCGGAACCGTCGAGCTGGACGACCTGGACCTGGACACCGATCTCGGCCGCAGCGCAGTGGTCGTCGAATGGGGAGAGGGCGTCGCGGAGCAGCTCACCGACCAGCGGCTGATCGTCGCGCTGGAGCGACGGCCCGACGACACCCGGATCGCCCGGCTCACCCCGGTGGGCGCCGACTGGGGTGAGCGGCTGCGCGGGTTACCCGAGGTGATCGCACCCGGTGCGTGACCGGACGCGGCAGCGTGACCGGCAGAATGACGCGGACGCGGCAGTGTGACGCGGACGCGGCAGTGTGACGCGGACGCGGCAGTGTGACCGAACACGGCGGCGGGGGCGCGTACGGCGCCGCGGACCAGAACGCGCGGGCAGATCTTACGAAATCGGGTCGATCCTGACGGCGCCGCTGCGTTGCCGCTGCCTCGGCGGTTCGCCAACATGCGGCCCTCACCCCCCGTTGCGTCCTGCACCCGGCTCGGCCTTGGTGGCGCGGATCGACTTCGCCGGCGCGGCTCAACGTGCCGGTTGTGGGACAGGCGCGACACGAGTCGACGACTTCATCCGCGCGACCGGTCGCTGGCCGGAGTCGTGCGATACCGCGCCGCGCGGGGACTCGTCCCGGGGCTATGCTTTCGCCCGGTTCGCCCGGTTGTATCCTGCGAGCACATAGGCATCCGTGGCAGCAAGGGCGTCGACCCGCACATCGCCGCGGTGAGTCGTCAGCGCCCGAACCACGATCTCGCCGGCCCGCTCCACCGTCGGCGCCGATCGGTCCCGCGAGTTTCCACCGAGTGCAGGAGAGGAAGTCATGCAGCGGCGCACGGTGGGCAACTGATGGCAAAGATGAGAGTTCTCGGGCTGGTGCTGGCTGGCAGCGAAGGCAAGCGGCTGTGGCCGTTGACGGCGGACCGGGCCAAGGCGGCGGTGCCGTTCGGTGGCTGCTTCCGGCTCGTCGACATCGCTCTGTCCAGCATGATCAATGCGGGTTACCGCCGGATCTTCGTGTTGACCCAGTACAAGTCCCACTCGCTGAACAGGCACATCACCACCGCATGGCGGATGAGTCATTTGCTCGACGCGGCCGTCACCCCGGTTCCGGCGCAGCAGCGGTTGGGCCCGCGGTGGTTCACCGGCAGCGCCGACGCGGTCTATCAATCCTTGAACCTGCTGTACGACGACGGCCCGAATTATGTGATCGTTTTCGGCTCGAATCACGTCTACCGCATCGACCCGTCGCAGGTCATCGAGGATCACATCGCCAGCGGTGCCGACGTCACGATGGTCGGAATACGTGTTTCGCTGGCGCGGGCATCCCGAGTCGGGGTGATTCAGACCGACGACGGCACTACCATCACCGGATACCTGCACAGGCCCGCCGATCCGCCCGCGGCGCCGGACGATCCGTCGGTGGCATTTGCGTCGATGGGGATTTACGTCTTCACCACGCAGGCGCTGATCCAGGCGTTGCAGACCGACGCTGCCGACGAAAGCTCCGTCCACGACGTGGGTCGCAGCGTCATCCCGTATTTCGTGAATCTGCGTACGGCGAACCTGTACGACTACGCGAAGAACGACGTCCCCGGTGCCACCGACCATGACCGGAGCTATTGGCGGGACATCGGCACGCTGGACGATTATCACGAGTCGCACCTCGATCTGGCGGCGGCGCATCCTTTCTTCAATCTCTACAACGACGATTGGCCCATTCTCACGCTGCCCGGGTCGCTATCGCCGGCGAAATTCGGAGAGTACGGGACGGCGCTGGATTCCATCGTCAACGGCGGAACGATCATCACCGGGTCCACCGTCCAGCAGTCGGTGGTGTCGTACAACGTCCGGATCCAACCGGGCAGTCGAGTGGAACGCTCGGTGTTGCTGCCCGGTGTGCGGATCGGCCGGGACGCCGTGGTGCGCAACGCCATCCTGGACAAGAACGTGGTGGTGGCCGACGGCGCCACCGTCGGGGTCAACCCGGCGCAGGACCATCGCCTGCTGGCGGTCAGCGAGGGCGGCATCACCGTGATCGGCAAGGGCCGCGTCGTCGTCCGCTGACCGGCCGTACCGGGTGCCGGGCGCCGATCAGAACGGGGCCGACCAGGACGGCGCCGACCGCCTGGTCACCGACGACGATCCCCGGCCCTCCTCCGCGCACGGTCGGCCCGCTCCGGACGGTCCCCGTCAGCCCTCCCGGCCTTGACGGGCAAGCCCCTGACCGCCGCCTGTCCTCGGGAATCGTGCGCTCCGCCCGCGTGCGGGGGACAGCCCCCCACCCGCCGTGCGGCCAGCCCCCTGGCAGGACTCAGACCGGTCAGCGACGATCGACGACAGCAACGGCGGGGCAGGGCGGTGAGTGATGGCAGGCATCAGAGTGCTGGTCGTTGACGATCAGCTGCCGTTTCGACGAGCGGCCGAGGCGGTGGTCGAACCGACCGATACCTTCGTCGTCGTCGGCGCCGTCGCGTCCGGTGAGGAAGCGCTCACCGCCGTCGACGCCCTGCGGCCCGATCCGGCGCTGATGGACGTCAACCTGCCCGGGATCAGCGGTGTCGAGGCCAGCCGGCAGCTGCGCGACACTCACCCGGAGGTCATCGTCGAGCTGCTGTCCTCCTATGACGAGGCCGAATTCCTGGGCATGACGCCCGATTGCGGTTCGTCGGCGTACGTTCCCGAAGTCGGCCAAGGACCAGATCGGATCGGCACCTGCGGGCGTTGGGCGTGGTACTGCGGGACGGGCAGCAGCTGGTGCTCGGTTGGTGCCTGGTCGGGGCTTTGTGGTCCATCGCCCGCGTCAGCGAGCGTTGGCCGGCTGCCGGGTGCGCAGCAAGGTGATGGCGGCGGCGGCGAGCAGGATGATCTGCATGCCACCTGCGATGCGCTGCAGGATGCCCGGGGGGAGCAACAGGTCGGGCAGGCCGATGGTGGCCGGCAGCCGGTTCAGGATCAGTGCGGTGCTGAGCAATCCGCTGACGGCCGAGGTGGCGGCCAGCACGGTGCCGGCCAAAGTCCGGCCGCGCATCCGACGGACGGTGCGGGCCAGCAGGTATCCGGCGATGGGCAGGATTGCGAAGACCACGCCGCCCGCGACCAGGTGGATGGTCGAGGATATGTTCTCCGGAGTGCCGCGCAGGTTGGTCGGGAAGACGGCCGCGGTCACCGCGGCGATCGACCAGACGGCGAGCAGCGTGCGGATGGCGCGGGTGCCGGCCAGTAGTCGCAGGCCGTGCGCCAGCGCGGCGCCGCCGATGGCCAGCGCGGCCGCGGTCATACCGAACAGCGTGATGCCGTGCGGGAGGCTGACGACGTAGTCGCTGATGGTCCAGGTGACCGGATCGACGGTGTCGGTGGCTTCCATGTGCATCATGGTGATCGGCGGAATCGCGGCGGCGGCGGCCGTGACGGCAACCCTTGCCGGCTGGTCGAGGACGGTGGTCGTGAACCGGGTGGACAACGCGTCGGCGGCGGTGGCGGGGCGAATGCCCTGGAGCTGAATGGTGGTCACGAACGCGTCCTTTTCGATCATGGTCCGGACTGTTTTTCGGAACACAACGAACGTATGGATTGCCGAAGCCGCAGGTCAGGGCGTTATCCGCCCTCTTGTCGGGGCTGGAGCCGTCGATTTTCGGGGGCCATTTCGCCGTGCCGTGGTGGGTGTTCTCCACCGCAGGGGTGGGCTGCCACTACCCGTTGGTGGGGTTAACCCCACCCGGCCGTGGGCCGACCACAGTGAGCACCCAGCGTGTGTCGGGGCGACCCGGGAAACGTGCGAACTCGGGGCGGCGC
>DASQFG010000044.1:0-2574 GCA_035633315.1 Nakamurella sp.
GCTGGCGGCATCGGTGATCGTCAGCGCCGGGGACGCCAGGAGCCCGGTCGCGCTGGCCGTCCTGATCGTGGTCAGCGGCTTCGTATTCTGGATCGCGCACGTCTACGCGGCGACCGTGGCGTCGGTGCACGGCGGCTGGCATGTCGCGGCGATCCGGACCGGCATGCAGCACGAATGGCCGGTCGCCGCCGCGGCCATCCCGCCGGCGATCGCCGCTCTGGTCTGCGGGTGGATTCCGGCCCTCAGTGTGGCCAACGGGTCATGGGCGGCGCTGATCGTGGCGATCGCCGAGCAGCAACTCTGGGGGTGGGCAGCGGTCCGCCGAGCCCACCTGAGCGGCGCCATCCTCGCCAGGACGGTGGCGCTCAACCTGTTCATGGGGTTCGTGATCGTGGCGCTGAAGCTGGCCCTCCCCGGTCACTGACCGCAACGCCACCACCGGCCCGACGCGACCGACCCCCAACCCGGTCGGCGACAATTACCCTCGGCGCGACCCTTCCCGGCGCGGATCAACATCGGAAACGCGGACAAAGGTGCGGGTTATGGGAACCGTGGTGCAGGAGTCACCCAGTTGATCCGCGCCGGCGAAGTTGATCCGCGCCGGAAAGGGTCCGCGCCAATGACCGAGGGGATCAGGCGCGGGTCGTCTGGGGCTCGGAGCCGACGCCGTCCAGCCGCGGCTTGCGTGCCGCCGGCGAGACGATCCCGGCCACCGCCACCAGGGTCAGCACCAACAGCAGCGCGTTGAGCAGCCCGACGTGCTCGCCGATGAAGCCGATCAACGGCGGGCCGACCAGGAACGCCAGGTAACCGATGGTCGCGACGGCGCTCACCCGCGACGCGGCGTTCCGCGGATCGTCGGCCGCGGCCGACATGCCGACCGGGAAGCCCAGCGCGGACCCCAGACCCCACAGCACCACGCCGACCCCGGCCAGCCAGGCGACCGGCGCGAAGATGACCACCAGCAGACCCAGCCCGGCCAGCACGGCGGACACCCGCAGCACCGGTACCCGGCCGAACGTGTCGAGCAGGAACACCCCGCCGACCCTGCCGACGGTCATGGCGGTGACGAAGATCCCGAACACCAGTGCACCGGTGGCGTTGTCGACGCCGTGGCCGTCCACCATCGCCAGCGCCAGCCAGTCGTTGGCCGAGCCCTCGGCGAAGGCCATGCCGAGCACGATCACCCCGATGAGCAGGGTGCGACGGTCCTTCCAGATGGACAGTCGGGACTTCCAGCCCTTGCTCTCCTCGGCAGTGTCGTCGGCCCCGGACTCCTCCTTGGTCGCGAACGGATCGGGCTGCAGGAAGCGCACGGACACGAGCACCGCGCCGATCATCACGGCACCGATGACCGCGAGGTGGACCACGATCGGGACGCCGAACTGCTCCGCGGCTGCGCCGATCCCGGCGCCGACGATGGTGCCCATGCTGAACGAGGCGTGGAACAGCGGCATCACGGTGCGCCCGAGTGCGCGCTCGTTGGCCGCGCCCTCCACGTTCATGGCGACGTCGCACATGCCGTTGCCGAGCCCGAACAACGCCAGCCCGACGACGACGAGCGGCGTGACCGTCATGGTGGCGCCCACACCGACGATGACGATGCCAACGCCCGCACCGGTGACGCTTCCGGCGATCGTCGCCTTGGAGCCGATCTTCGCAATGACATGACTGGACAGGGTGAGCCCGACAATCGCGCCGGCGGCGACCCCGAAGACAATCAGGCCCATCTCGAACGTGCTGGCGCCCAAGGAGTCTCGGATCGCCGGGGTTCGCGCGATCCAGCTGGCAAGACCGATGCCGGAGAGTGCGAAGATCAGGAAGACGGCATTGCGCCACCGCACGATCTCGCTGCGGGTGAGCGCGACGACGCCGCGCTCGGAAGCGATGGCGCCGGTGTCGGTGATGCCATTGGCCATGGTGATCGGTGATTCCTCGGTCGCGGGGGGCGAGCAGATCGGCAAGCAGATCCCTGACGGGGACGCGGGACAAACTCCCGCACCCGGTCGAATCGTTTCGATCGAATCGTTTCGACTACGATAGGCCGTGTGGACTCGGACGGTCAACCCTCCTTCCCGGTTGCGGTACCCCGCAGCCGTGCAGATCACACGTATGGCCGAATCCGCACACCGTGACCGACACCCCCCGCCAACAGCGGGTCGAACGCCCCACCCTCGCCCAGGTCGCGGCACTGGCCGGGGTCTCGGTGTCGACCGCATCCCTGGCATTCAGCGGATCGGGACCGGTGTCCGATGCCACCCGCGCCCGGGTGCTGGCCGCCGCCGAGCAGCTGCACTACGCCGGCCCGGACCCACGCGGCCGGTCGCTCCGCCAGGGACGCTCGGGCATCATCGGCGTCGTCCTGGAGGAACGCGTGCTGGACGCCTTCCGGGACCCGCTGCGGATCTCCATGCTGGACGGCATCGCGCAGGAGACCACGCCGGGCGGTCGCGGCCTGCTGCTGCTCACCGATGTGGGCGAGAGTTCGCTGGCGATGGACTCGGCGTCGATGGACGGGGTGATCCTGCTCGGCTGCAGCCCGAGGATCTCGCGGTCGCTGGGCATCTGCCTGCG
>DASQFG010000045.1:0-6390 GCA_035633315.1 Nakamurella sp.
CGCCCCATCAGCGATCCGCGGTGAGTTGGAGGCAGTGGCCTCCGGGACCAGGGTGACATCCACCGAATACGACCGCGATCGTTGGATCCTCGAGCGGGAGGTCGAGTCCTGGGCGAAGGCCAGGGCGATGCTCTTCCGGGATCTCAACTACCAGATGGTCATGCCGAGCCAGGTGCGACGTGCTTTGCAGGGGAACGACTTCCGGGCACCCTTTGACCCCGCACCCGGCGAGATTCCGACAAGGCCCACCGCAGTCGATCAGATCACCGGTGAGGCGGGTTCCGCGGCGATGGAGTTCGTTTCCGCGACGACGACGGTACTGGGCGGCCTCGCCCGGCAGCCGGTCCCGGCCTTGAAGGACGGCGGTTTGGGAGTCCGTGAGATCCGCAAGCTGGCAAAGGCGGCTCGGGTCACCGAGGCGCAGGTGACGCTGGTGCTGGCGCTCGCTCGCGAGATCGGCCTGGTGTCCGAGCGGAGCTCCCGGGTGGGTGTCACCGAGTTACTCCCTGCCTGGAACCGGACCGAGCCGAACGTCCGGCTTGCGCAGCTCGTCATGGCCTGGGGGCGACTGGGATACCTCCCGACCCTCCCAGCGAAGGTCGACGCACCAATTGGTCCGACCATCATGACCTCCGTTCATCACCGCGACGAACGCGCCCTGCGGCAGGCAACCATCCGGGCCGTTGTGGACGCCGGCGAGGGGCAGTCGGTCACCGACCTTGATGCGCTCGCCGCCAGGATCACCTGGAGTCATCCCATCCTGGTGGCGGGCCGAGCGGTGGCGATCCCCACCATCGTCGCCGAGGCTCAACAGCTCGGTGTCCTGGGCGGCACCGGCGGGAGCCCGATGGCTTTCGCGCTCTCATCGGCCGAGGAGCCGGACCTCGGGGCGGCGGCCGGGGCAACTTTGCCGGCGATGACCACGTCCGCCACCTTCGGCTCGGATATGACCGTTCTCGTATCGGGGTCACCGACGGCGCACGTCACCACCCTGTTGGACGCGTGCGCGGATCGAGAAAGCAGCGGCAGCGCCAGCCTTTGGCGGTTCAGCCCGGCCAGCATTCGGCGGGCCCTCGACGAAGGATCGTCGGCTGCCGAACTGCTGTCCTCGTTGACCGACATCGCCGGTGGTCCGCTGCCGCAACCGCTGGAATACCTGATCGCCGACATCGGTCGCCGCTACGGCGTGGTCACCGTGACAGCTGGTCTGTGCGTTCTGCACAGTCACCAGGACCCTGCACTGCTTCACGAGATCTGCTCGGACCGGTCACTCAAACAGCTTGGCCTGCAACTGATCGCACCCATGGTGGCGCTGTCGCAGCAGAACAGCGAAACCACCCTGACCGCTCTGCGCAGGGCCGGTTACCTGCCGTCGGATGCCAGCGGCCCGGCGGCGGGCATCACGACCAGCCCGAACCTGCCCAGACATGAGACGCCCAGCGACGAATTGGATCTCGCCGAACTCGACAAGGAGCTCGCCGTCGACATCGAGCGCATGCTGGACCCCATCTTCGGAGGCCCTATCGAGCGGGAAACGAATGAGAGATCAGCACGGCAGCGAGCGCGAGCAATGGCCAACACGCTGCAGGCCGCACGGCCGGGTACCCGGTGAGGCAGCCAGGCTTGGCCGGCGTCCGCGCTGCGGTACGGCACCGGGTTGGGCAGTAGGGCCGCAACGGCCCACGCCCGCCGCGCTATGTGTGTAGCCGCTTGACACTTGAAGTGTCTACCCGCTGAACACGGACGGTGAAAGCTCGGGAGGTCATCGCCAGAATCCATTCCGGTGGAGGAAGGTTCGTCCGACAGTCAGGCTCGCACCGTCGCTACGCGGTCGACGACCTCGACGGTGAGACATCACGTACAGCCCACACCACCGTGCAGGTCCACCCCGGCCGGGTCATCCCGATCGGGACTCTACGAGCGATCGAGCGAGACCTTCCAGCCCGCTCTCGGAAAGGGATGGCTCCGATGAGCTTCACTGCCAATGTCACCCGCGAGGGCAACGACTGGCTCGCCGAGGTTCGGGACCTGCCGGGTGCGCACGCCTTCGCCCGTACCCTCGCCGCGCTCCGCCGGGAAGTGGCCGACGCGATCATCCTTTCTGCTGACCTGCCCGACGGGTCACCGGTCGAGATTGACCTGGTGTTCGACGACCCGCGGCTTGCCGGGCTGCAGGCGGCCGTTGACCTCAGCGTCGAACGGCATCGTGCCGCCGAGGTCGCCGCGAGCCTCACTGCGCGCACCGAGGAAGCCGCCCGCCGGCTCGTCGGCGCTGGATGGTCTGTCCGCGATGTCGCCGGAGCACTGGATGTCACAGCCGGTCGGGTGTCGCAACTGACCAAGGAGCGCCGGCCAGCGTAGGTGCGCGGGCTCGCGTGCCCGTAGCTGAGGTCATCAAGCCCCGAAATCGTGGCACGGATCCCCGCCGCGGAACATCCGGCCGGGTAGGACAACCTGATCATCCGCAATACGGCAGAACCCGTCTCGACGAAGCCGCAAGGCCAACGATCAGCACCGAGTACGCCGCGTCACGCGAGCAGAACGCCCGGTCGTGCGCACCAGCGCGGGCGGTCTCCCCACCCATCACGCCCGGGTCAAGCGCAACTGTCGATCAGTGTGCCCATGACCACCGTCGCCAGCATGGTGGCACCGCCGAGGGTGACGTTCGGACCGCCACCATCCTGCTGCCCCTGCTCCCGGGTCTGGCCGCGATAACGGCGTAGCGCCGGAGCGCATCGCCGATCCGGAATGACCAAGGAACGCTGAACCGGCAGGGCCCGTCCGGTCGGACTCGATCGCGGGAGTCCTCGCTGGTTGATCAACACCTGTGGCCTTTTCAGGTCGCGAGACGACGCGAAAGGGCCAGCAATGTTGATCATCCGAGAAGCTCGCAACGTCGGAGAGTGCACCGCCACACCTTGAGGCCAACGACCTCGCCTACTGTGGTGGGGAGCCATCAATTGATCCACGTCCCCGGCCATTTGAGGTCGTGGAGCAGCATCGAAAGGTCGCAAGCATTGATCTTGCAAGGCACAACAGCCCACAACGACCGCCGTACAGCGGGTGCGGCCGACCCCGCCCCAGCCCCCGCAACGGGTCGGGCCGGTGCGAACGTCGAGGGCGGCTTGTACAGAAATCTGGCCCAAAGATGTACGCTCTGGACGTGGACGTCGCCATCAGCACGTTGCGGGCCGAGCTTTCGAGTTGGATCGAACGGGCACGTGCCGGTGAGGAGGTCGTCGTGACCGACCGCGGCATCCCGGTGGCGAGACTGGTTGCAGTCGACTGGGCGCCCCTGCTCGACCAACTCACCCAACGGGGTGTGCTGAGCAGGCCAAGTGGTCCTCGGCCCGCTGCACGCGGCGCCGTACGCGCCCGGGCCACCGGTTCGGTTTCCGACCTGGTCGGCGACCAGCGCCGCTGACACATCAGTGACCATCGTCTATTTCGACAGCAGCGCGTTCGTCAAACTGCTTGTCGAGGAGGCCGGCAGCGAGCTGGCCGCGCAGTTGTGGGACGGGTGCGACGCTGCGGTGTCGAGCAGATTGGCATACCCGGAGGTGCGCGCTGCTGTGGCCGCAGCAGGGCGAGCCGGACGCCTGGAACCAGCCGAGCTTCGTCGCGCCGACGCGACCTGGGCAGAGTTCTGGGCGGCGACCCGAGCCGTCGAACTGACCGACGCAGTTGCCGTGCATGCGGGCGATCTTGCCGGGCGCTATTCGCTGCGCGGCGCTGACGCCGTCCACCTGGCGAGCCTGCTCGCCATCGGCGCCGACGCCATCCTGTTCGCGGTGTGGGACCAGCGCCTGCGAGCGGGAGCCGCGGCCGCCGGAGTTCCTCTGGTGCCGTGAGGCGAACGTAGGGATACTTCTACAATTGCTGTGTGGCGAAAACAATTGCGCAGCGTGAGCTGCGCAACGTGAACGCGAAGGTAATAGACGCCGTGATCGCCGGTGAATCGTTCGTCGTCACCAGGAACGGTGAACCGGTTGCCGAGCTCCGACCATTGCGTGCCGGCCGCCGCACTCTCATCTCCAGGGCGGAAGTCGCCGCCCTCGCCGCAACGAACGTGCGGATCGATCAGGAGCGGTTTCGCACCGACCTCGATGCCGTGATCGATCAGTCTGGTGAGATACCTCCGGGATGCTCGATACGTCGGGCGTCATTTGACTGGCATGATCTGCACGGAGTCCGTGAGCTGCCGGATGAAGGCGATCTCGTCGATCACTGCGGACCGACCTCTATACCCGTAACGCCGATGACTTTCGGGGAACAGATCATGTGGTCGATGTCGTGGAGATCTGCGCAAATCCAACTCACCTGACATGCTGTGCGGCAAGCCCTTTCACGTGGCGGCAACCCCAAGTACCCCACCTCGGCCCAACCGACATGGAGTCGACGCGACCGAGTCCCAGGGCATCGTCCCAGGGACTCGGGAATTCGCGGTGCCCTGCACGCCAGGTAGACGGCCCCCCGCAGAGCCGACGCAGGTCGGCGAGCATGACGGCGCCGCTCGGCGAGGGCGACGGGGTGTCACGGCGCTCCTTCCCGATGGGGTCGAGGCCACCCTGTGCCCGGACACTCGAGGATTACTTGAGCGCGTCATCGGCACCCCGGGTCTTCGCGGCCGCGGTGGCCAGCACCTCGTGCACCGTGGCCGGCGTCAGGAACAGCCGCTCGGCGACCTGGTGCACGTCCAGGCCGGCGGACGTCAGGTCGAGCACCTGCCGCTCGCGGCCGGTCAGTCGCACCGCGGGAACGTGTTTGTCCAGAACGGGTTCCGGTCGCTCGCCGCGGTCGGCGAGCGCGGCGACCGCGCCGTCGAGAACCAATCGAGCGCCGCAATCGCGGGCCCAGGCCGCAGCGGCACGCAGCAGCGGAACCGCTTCGTCGGTATCCACCTCGGGGCGCCGACCCAATGCGAGTCGGGCCCGCGCCAATTCGAGTGCCGCGGCGGTCGGCGTGAGCTGGTCGACCGCCTCCCGCAGCAGCGAAATGCCGTCCGGGCCTCGCAGCTCGCCGGCCAGTCGCAATGCTGGTCCCAGCGCCGACGGCGCTCCCGACCGGCGTAGCAGCACGACCCTGCTGGTCGGCCAATGCCAGCGCCTCGTCAGCGCGTCCGAGCGCGGCAAGCGCGCGGGCGGCCGGGTGCCGCCAGGTGCCTACGCGGCAATGCCAATGTCGAAATGACCGACATTGGCATTGAGCGCCTCCAAGGCCGCCGCGGGTCGCCCCTGGGCGAGGCGCAGCCGGGCGGTGGCGTGGCGCATCTGCCGCGCCCCCTCGCCGATCCGTGGCAGCAACCGAGCGTCCGCCACCGCCCGCTCGGCCGCCTGTCGCCGCGGTCCAGCTGGATGCCGACGGCGAAGCCGGCGGCGAACGGGTCGCCGTAATCTGCGGGCCCCCACATCCGCATCTGCTCCATGGCGTCGCCCACCGACTGCATCGCGTCGTCGAGCCGTCCACGGCGCCACTGGGCGAAGCCCTGCCAGGGGTTCACCGCCAGCACGGCGAACAGGTTGCCGGTGGCGTGGGCCCGCGCCCGGGCTACGTGTACCGAGCGTTCGGCGTCGCTCCGAGCGCGAGGTTCAGGGTCGGTAGACGACGGCGCGATGGTCGATGTGCAGGATCTCAACCGCGTGGCCGTCCTCATCGATCCGGTAGATCACTCGGTAGCTCCCCCTTCGCGCCGAGTGCATCCCGGCAAATGGCAGACCCAACGCCTTGCCCACCCGGTGGGGATTCTCGGCCAGTGGGCCGGCGATGAACTCCAGGCATGCCCAGGCGACAGCCTCGGGAAGGCGGCTGATGTCACGGCGTGCTCGCGAGGTGGGATTGATCAGGTAAGGCTCGTCATCCACCGGCTGCTCGGTCACGCACGGCCGCTCGCATGTCCTCCATCGTCACGAAACGCCCGGCCGCAACGTCGGCCGCACCCTCCCGGATGGCTTCGAGCGCACCCGGGGTCGACAGCACGGCCAGAGTTTCCAGGATGGAGTCGAGGTCGGCGGCAGCAATGATGACCGCGGCGGGCTGGCCATGCCTGGTCAAGGTGACCCGATCATGGGTCTTTTGGACAGACTCAACAACCTCGGCGAGATGATCTCGAGCCTGAGCCATCGGCATGGTCGTCATCGAAGTATTGTACAACCTTCACGCCAACCTTCACGCCAACCTTCACGCCAACCTTCCGAGTGCAGCACAGCAATCCCGTCTATGCCTACGCACTTCTAGTCCAGCAGTAGAGCTGTGTCCCGAGCGTGTCGAGCAACGTCACCCGGCGCCGGTTCCATCCTGCTGGGTCAGCCGATCTGTCCCGGCCACCGCCGTCCCCTCATCCAGGGAGCGGCTGGTGAACTCGACCAGCGGGTCGTACATCGTCAGGATCAC
>DASQFG010000046.1:0-1568 GCA_035633315.1 Nakamurella sp.
CGCTCTGGGCTCTCGGGGTGGCCGCCGTACATGCGCCGACCGCGCTGCTGCGCCGTCAGGCACTGCAGGGATTTCACCGTGCGGCGCGGGCCAGATCCGTTGACCTCCGGGCGATGACGTTCGCGGCGCTGGGCGCAGGCGAGTTGCTGCTCCACGATCCCGGGCAGACCGCGGCTCGCTCACTGCTGCAGGACGTGCGTCCGTTGCTGGTGCGCGCAGGCTCGGTGACCGACGATCCCGGTTGGCGCTGGATCGAACCCCGGCTGCGGTACGGCAACGGGTCGGTCGCCGAAGCCGTGCTGCTGATCGGCGCCGCCATGCCGGACAGCGCCGCCGCGGCCCGCGGCCTGGAGCTGCTCGACTTCCTGATCGGCATCGAGGTCACCGCCGGGCGCTACTCGGTCACCCCGGTCGACGGCCGGGGACCGAACGACGTCGGTCCGGCCTTCGACCAGCAACCGATCGAGATCGCGGCGCTCGCCGACGCCTGTGCCCGGGCGTGGGACATCACCGGTGATCCGCGATGGCGCGACGAGGTGGCCCGCGCCTGGGCGTGGTTCGAGGGCCACAACGACCGCGACGTGCCGATGTTCGACCCGGTGACGGGCGCGGGTTACGACGGCCTGCACGCCGACAGACGTAATCTCAACCAGGGCGCGGAATCCACGTTGGCGATGCTGTCCACTGCTCAACACGCCCGGCGGCTGTTGCGCGGCGGCGTAGGTTAGGCGGACGGGGCGTAGCGCAAGGGAGCTGCCGGTGCCGGACTCGACGAACCGGATCGCGCTGCACGGCTACGACCTGTCCTACGTCGACGTCGGCCGAGGCCCCGCCGTCGTGTTCGTGCACGGCCTGATGAGTTCGCATCGCACCTGGGGCACCCAGCTCGAGCGGCTCGCCCGGCGGCACCGGGTGGTGGCCCCCGACCTGTACGGGCACGGCGAGTCGGACAAGCCGGTCGGCGATTATTCGTTGGGCGCGCACGCGGCGAGTCTTCGCGACCTGTTCGATGCCCTCGACATTCGCAGCGCCACCCTGGTGGGCCATTCCCTCGGCGGCGGCATCGCCATGCAGTTCGCCTACCTGTTTCCCGACCGGGTGAACGGGATCGTCCTGGTCAGCAGCGGCGGTCTCGGCCCCGAACTGCACCCGTTGCTGCGCGCCGCGACGCTGCCCGGCAGCGAACTCGTGCTTCCGGTGCTGGCATCGGAATGGGTGCACAACGTCGGCGACACCGCGCTGAAGATCTGGTCCATGACGGGGTTGCCGTCGATGAGCCCGAGCTCGTCGGAGGCCTGGCACAGCCTGACCAGCCTGGCCGACGGGGACACCCGGCGGGCGTTCCTGGCCACCAGCCGCTCGGTGATCGACATGCACGGTCAGACGGTGAGCGCCAGGAACCGGTTGGGCGGTATCGCCGGGCTGCCCACCCTGCTGCTGTGGGGCGGCAGCGACCGGATGATCCCGTCCTCGCACGTCGAGGCGGCCCGCGAGGAACTGCCGGCGAGCCGGGTGGAGATCTTCGACCGCGCCGGGCACTTCCCGCACCTGGACGAGCCGGACCGGTT
>DASQFG010000047.1:0-2746 GCA_035633315.1 Nakamurella sp.
TCAGCGGCTGTCGGGAACCCACCCGCCCCGCCGTGAGTGCGTCGACGGCGGCGTCAAGGCGTTGCCGGGAACCCAGCCGCCCTGAGTGCGTCGACGGCGGCGTCAAGGCGTTGCCGCCGGCGCCGGTGGGGTTCGTGGTTGGCTTCGGCCGCGACGAACCCGATCAGTTCGTCGAGTTCGTCGTCGGTGGCCGCCAGCACGGCGCCGTCGCGGTGGGCGCGCATCCGGAACACCAGCCGTTCGCTGTCGGTGTCCAGGAATTGCAGATCACGCAGCGTCGCGGCCGTGCCGTCGGGGACGACGAGCTCGTTGGGGACATCGGCGAGGATCAGCCGCCGGCGGCGCAGGTCGTACCGCGAGGTCGCCCAGTTGCTGATGACCCCCTCGTCGTCGCAGACGCTGCACTGCCATCGGATGCGTGCCACCGGCTCGGGCCGCAGGACGCTGATCCGGCCTGGGCAGGGGCGGTGGGCGGGACGACGTCGGCACGGGAGGGCGCTGGTCCAAGGAGTGCTGGCATCGCCTGCCGTAGCAGCGCGAACAATGTCGCTCAGCTGCTCTGCCAGGCGACGTGCCGGGCCGGGGGTGGCCTCGGGCATGTCGAGGAAGTGGGTGAGGTCGGCGACCAACATTCCGCAGGACTGTACAGGCCACAGTGTCGGCGGCCCTCATGATCTTGGGCGTGGCCCCTTTGCATGTTGTCCACTGATACCTCTTGCGTGCCGTTGACAAGACCCTGCCGGGGCGCACGATCGTCCGCCTCCCGCGTCCCGGTATGCCAACCCGAACCCGAAACCGCCGCAGCACGCCGCCGTCCCATCGGCGTCGCGCGACGGCAGGTTCGGCGCCGCCCGGTCAGCCGTGACCCCCTGCCTGCCCAGCGCCCACCAACTGTCCGCCCGACCCGATCAGCGTTCGTTCGCGTCCGCGACGTCAATGACGAGCTTGCCGAACGCATCTGCGGCAGCGAGTGTCCTGATCGCGTCCGGCACCGCTTCTGGCGGCCAGGTCGAGTCGATCACCGGCACAAGTTTCCCGGTTTGCAGCAGATCGGCGAGCTCTGGCAGGCCGCGGTTCGCCCGCGCCAGCAGCACGCGCATCCGGCGGCGGCCACCGATCGAGAGCAGCGCGCCCCATGTGCCGGTAGCGAAGATCGTCCTGGTGCGGCCGCCCACCACGACCAGCCGCCCGCCCGGAGCCAGCGCCCGCCGGTAAGCGAGCATCGGCCGCCGCGCGACGACGTCGACGATGAGATCGAAGCCGCCCGGCACCGCGAGGGGGTCATCTTCCGCGAAGTCCACCACCCGGTCCGCGCCCAGGCCCGCGAGCCGGTCGAGCTTTGATCGGCGATCGACCGCAGTGACGTGCGCGCGACTTCGCCAGCTGGATCCCGAATGTCCCTACCCCGCCGCCGGCGCCGATGATCAAGATCCGCTCGCCCGCGGCAAGCCGCCCCGCCCGGACGATCGCCTGCCAGGCGAGGCACCCCGCCTGCGGCACCGACGCGGCCTCGGCGAATGTCAGGCGACCCGGCTTCGGGAGCAACGCCGTCTCACGCGCCGTCGCGAACTCCGCGAACCCGCCCCATCCGCTCTCCGCCAGGTCGCCGAACACCGCGTCCCCGACCCGGAACCGCGTCACACCCCCGCCGACCGCGGCGACGACACCCGCAGCATCGGCCCCCAGGATTCTGAACTTGGGGCGCACCGGCGCCGTGACCCGGGACATCCACGGGACGCCCCGTACCAGGTCCCAGTCCCACGAATTCACCGACGCGGCCCGTACCCGGATCAGCACGTCGCCGTTCCGAGGCCGGGGCTCCGCGACCTACTCCAGGCGCAGATCGTCGGCCGTGCCGTACCGCGAGTACACCACTGCCCTCACCTGCCACCTCCCAGCCGTGCCGTGCCGATCGTCGCAAACGGGATAGGAGCGGTGAGACCAGAGCCGACGGGCCTGGAGCCTACTGTGTCACGATTGTCCGGATCGCGGCCACGTCCTGCATGCAGTTTGAAAGCGAGGGCGGTCCAGACGATCCCGTAATCGTCGGCTGCAAACGTTGGCCCATTCCGTCCGCGACCGACTGACCTGTGCAGGACGCCGCGAATTCCCGAGTCCCAGGGACGAGGTCCCTGGGAGACTCCGCTCGCGTCGACTCGGTGTCGGTTGGGCCGAGGCGAGATACCTGGGGTTGCCGCCACGTGAAAGGGCTGCCGGAACTCATGTCAGGTGAGTTGGATTTCCTCAGATCTCCACGACATGGACCACATGGTCTATTCCCCGGAAGTCATCGCCGTTGCGGGTATAAAGGTCAAGTCCGTTCGCATGAGCTGAGGCGGCAATGAGAAGGTCCGCGAATCGACCCCGCGCCTTGCGTCCTTCGCCGATGATTGCGGCCACGACGAGTCCGTAACTCCGCACTGCCGCTCCGTCGAACGGGATCGGTTCCAACTTGGACTCGACTTCCTGCAGTCGCACCTGCCTTTTCGCGGCTTCGCCCGGTGTGGATGCAAGGTGTGGACCCGCGGCCAATTCGGCCGCAGTGATCGCCGAGATCGCCATTTCATCCGGCAACGCACGGACAACGTTCGGATCATGCCAGTCAATGACGACCGACGTATCGAGCATCCCGGAGGTCATCTCACCACGATTGATCGATCACGGCATCGAGGTCGGTGCGAAACTGGTCTCGATCGATCCGCACGTTCGCTGCGGCCAGCGCGGCGACTTCCGCCCTGGAGATGAA
>DASQFG010000048.1:0-3348 GCA_035633315.1 Nakamurella sp.
GCTGATCTCCGATCACCTGAATCTGACCGCGACGTCGCCGATCGACGGCGCGAACTTCGTGGATCTGACCGACCTGTACTCGCCGCGGCTGCGGGCGCTGGCCCGCGAGATCGAGCCGACCCTGACCGAGGGGGTCTATGCGCAGCTCCCCGGACCGCACTTCGAGACACCCGCCGAGATCAGGATGCTGCGCACGCTGGGCGCCGATCTGGTCGGCATGTCCACGGTGCTGGAGGCGATCGCCGCCCGGGAGGCCGGCGCGGAGGTGTTCGGTCTGTCGTTGGTGACGAACCTGGCGGCCGGGATGACGGGCGAGCCGCTGAACCATGCCGAGGTGCTGGAAACCGGGCGCGCAGCGGCGGCGGCGATGGGCGACCTGCTGGCCGAACTGATCGCCCGCGCGTGAGCGGACCGGACGGACGATGAGCGGCACCCTCACCCCGGCGCTGCGCGACGCGGCGATGCGCTGGATCGCCGACGACCCGTCGCCTTCGGATCGTCAAGAGCTGCAACGGGTGCTGGCCGACGCCATGGGCGGCCGGCCGGGCGCCGTCGACGACCTCACCGAGCGGATGGCGGCGCCGCTGACGTTCGGCACCGCGGGCCTGCGCGGACCGCTGCGCGCCGGACCGGCCGGCATGAACCTGGCGGTGGTGCGCCGCGCCGCAGCCGGGCTGGCGGCGTTCCTGACCGCGGGCGGCCACCGCGGCGACACGGTGATGGTCGGCTTCGACGCCCGGCACCGCTCCGCGGAATTCGCCGCCGACGTCGCCGGAGTGCTTGCCGCGGCGGGTTTCTCGGTGTTGCTCGCGCCGGGACCGCTGCCCACCCCGGTGACCGCCTTCGCGGTGCGGGAGCTGGACGCGGCCGCCGGCGTGCAGATCACCGCGTCGCACAACCCGCCGCAGGACAACGGGATCAAGGTGTACCTCGAGCAGGGTGCGCAGCTGATCGGGCCGCAGGACGAGCAGATCGAGGCCGCCATCGCCGCCGGCCGGCCGGCGGTGTCCATCGACACCGCGCCGACGTCACCACGTCTGCGGCCGTGGCCGGATGACCTGCTGCAGTCCTACCTGGATCGGGCCGGGTCGCTGGCGACCTCGCTGACCCCGGCCGCGGCTGCGGACCTGCGGGTGGCGATCACCCCGCTGCACGGCGTCGGCGGCGAAACCGCTGTCAAGGCACTGCATCTGGCCGGCGTCACCGATGTGCACGTGGTGCCCGAGCAGGCCCGGCCGGACGCCGACTTCCCGACGGTGTCCTTCCCGAACCCGGAGGAGCGGGGAGCGACCGACCTGTTGCTCGCGTTGGCCGGGCAGGTGTCCGCCGATCTGGCGGTCGCCCTGGATCCGGACGCCGACCGGTGCGCGATCGGCATACCGGACGAGGCGGGCTGGCGGATGCTCACCGGTGACGAGACCGGCGCGCTGCTCGGCGACCAGCTGCTGCGGAACCTGGATCGGGCCGCCCACCCCGATCCGCTGGTGGCCACCACGATCGTCTCGGGTGAACTGCTCAAGTCCGTTGCCGCCGCGCGCGGTGCGCGGTACGACGAGACGCTCACCGGGTTCAAGTGGATCGTCCGGGCCGGCGACGGCCGCGGCACCGGGCTGGTGTTCGGGTACGAGGAGGCGCTGGGGCTCTGCGTCGACCCCGATCGGGTGCGCGACAAGGACGGCATCACCGCTGCCGTCGTCGCCTGCGATCTGGCCGCCGGGCTCAAGGCAGGGGGCCGATCGATCACCGACCGGCTGGCCGAGCTGGCCGCGGAACACGGGCGGGTGGTCACCGGCCAGCTCTCCGTGCGCGTCGACGACCTGACGCTGATCTCCGCGGCGATGGCCAGACTCCGCGCCGCGGCACCCGGAACCCTGCTCGGCGAGCCCGTCACCGAAGCCGTCGACCTGCTGCCGCGCACGGATGGCCTGCGGTGGCGGACGGCCCGCGCCCGGGTGGTGATCCGGCCCTCCGGCACCGAGCCGAAGCTCAAGTGCTACCTGCAGATCGCCACTGGGCCGACCGCCCTCGAGGACCTCGAGTCCACCCGGGCGGCGGCCGACGAGGCGATGGGCCGGTTGCGGACGGAGGTCGCCGGGCTGGTCGGCCTGTCCGGCTGACGCAGCCCGGGTCAACCGACGGGTCTCAGCTGGTCGGGCTCGCCGTCATGCTGGTCATCGCTTCTGCGCCGACCGCGGGATCGGCGGTCAGTTGCAGCCCGGTCTTGCCGTCCGCGGCCATGATCGTCAGCAGCGCACCGGACGGGTCGTCCTTGACCGTGTAGGAGGTGGTGCCCTGCAGCACGGCGTTCATCGCCTGCTCCACGTCCTCGGTCGGCCCGACGCAGGCCCGCCTGGTCATCGCGATCGGACCGAAAGTGATGGTGGTGTCGGTGATCTGGGAGGTCCCACTGCCGCTGTTGCAAGAGGCGTTCACCAGCACCTGACCGTCGGCGAACCGGAGCCAGGCGATCACGCTGGGGTCGACCGCCGACACGGTGCTGCCGGACTGGCTGATGAGCCCGACCAACTTCCAGCCGGTGTCCTCCAGAGCGGCCGCGCCGGTGGGTGCCTCGGTCAGCGCGATCGTGTCCGTGCCGTTGGTCAGGGTGAGCGTGCCCCCGCTGTAGGTCCAGGTCGGCGAGGACGCCAGGAACGCGGCCAGCCAGGTGTCCTGCTTCATCAGCGCTTCCTCGCAGGCCATCATCGTGGACGCCAACTGCGGGGCGTTCAGCACGTTGCCGGACACCGTGTACTGGCCGGACATGTTGTTGCAGCCCGCACTGGCGGCCAGCGTGCCGTTCTCGAAGGTGATCGAGATGGTCGAGCCGGGCACGATGGTGTAGCTCCCGGTGACCTCCTTCGCGACCACGGTCTTGCCGGTGAGGTCCGACGCCACGCCGGCAGCACCGGAGCCGGTGGCCTCGCTCGACGCCGCCCCGGTCTTTCCGGACGCGCTGCCGGTCGCGCTGCCCGAGGACGCGGTGGAGCCGGATCCTGCGGCGGGCGTGCTGGTGCCGGCGCATGCGGACAGCGCGCTCACCAGCGCAACGGCGGCGGTCGCCAGCAGCACGCGTCTCGTGCCGATCTTCCAGGTCACCTGAACTCACACCCTTGTCGTTTCGGTCATGGTGGCGCCGACAGCATGCAAGACGTATCGCCCCGATGGCATGGTTGCAGCAATTCTCAAACGGCGCCGAACTGCCGGTCTCCGGCGTCACCCAGGCCCGGCACGATGTACCCGGAATCGTTCAGCCGCTCGTCCACCGACGCCGTCACCACCCGGACCGGCAGGTTCGCCGCCGCAAGCGCCTGCAGGCCCTCCGGCGCGGCCAGCGCGCAGATCGCGGTG
>DASQFG010000049.1:0-1970 GCA_035633315.1 Nakamurella sp.
CCGAAGACTGGCCCGATCCACTGTCGGCGGCACCGGTGGGCTCGCGCTTCCGGGTGCAGCGGGTCTCCGACCGGCACAGCGAACAGTTGCGATACCTCGGTGAGCTGGGCATTCGCCCCGGCGTCGTGCTCGTGGTCGAGGAACGTGCGCCGTTCGGCGGGCCGCTGTGGGTGTCCCTGGATGGCCGGCGCCACGGGCTGGGGGAGCAACTTGCCCACCTTGTGCACGGAGCGGTCGACATGTCCCGCGAGGAAGAGGTCGGCAACCAGGACAACCAGCGATGATGCTGCTCTGGGCTGCCCGGAGAACATGCCTCGACCGCGGGAGGCCATCGATGAGCCTTCCTCTCACCGCCGTCATCGACAGGCGGATATTGTGACGTCTCGGCGCGGATTCCTGACCGGCGCCGCCGGGGTGGCGCTGGCCGCGGTGCCGTTGCCTGCAGCAGAGGGCGGACCGGACGGCCACGGGCCGGGCGGACAACACGGCAGCCCCGACACCGCAGGCAACCCCACCCCAGGCGCGCATGGCGGGGGCATCAACGGCGCGATGTTCGGCCAGAACGCCACCGTGGACCACCAGGCCAACGGCTTCAACCCCACCGACATCCTGCGCAACTTCGACTTCGGTCAGACCTCAACGCTGCCCGACGGGCGGACGTTGCGCGAGTGGTCGATCTCGGCCACCGATCAGGACGTCGAGGTCGCGCCCGGCGTCACCTTCCCGGCATGGGTTTTCAACGGCCGCATCCCCGGGCCGACCTTGCGCGGCACGGAGGGCGACCGGCTGCGGGTACGGTTCACCAACGATTCCCTGCACCCGCACACGATGCACTTCCATGGGATCCACCCGGCCGACATGGACGGCGTGCCGATGATCGGTCGCGGCGTGATATCACCGGGCGAGGAGTTCACCTACGAGTTCGATGCCGAACCGTTCGGGTTGCACCTTTATCACTGTCACGTCGGCCCGCTGGCCGAGCACATTGCCAGGGGCATGTACGGCACCTTCATCATCGACCCGAAGCAGGGGCGGTCACCGGCCGACGAGATGGTCATGGTCATGCACGGCTACAACACCACCTTGGACGGCGCGGGCAACCAGCTCTACGCGGTCAACGGCATCCCGTTCCACTACAACCACGAGCCGGTGCAGGTACGTCGCGGCGAGCTGGTGCGGATCTACCTGGTCAACATCCTGGAGTACGACCCCATCAACAGCTTCCATCTCCACGGCAACTTCTTCGACTACTACCCGACCGGCACCAGGCTGGCGCCGACCGATTTCACCGACACCGTCGTACTCGGGCAGGGGCAGCGCGGCATCTGCGAGGTCCGGTTCCCCACTGCGGGGCGGTTCATGTTCCACGCCCACAAGACCGAGTTCGCCGACCTGGGCTGGATGGGCTTCTTCGAGGTGACATCTTGACTGACCGCAGTCCGGCCGAAGCGCCGGCCGATGACGGTCGGGGCCACGGCGGCCGCGCGATCCGGGTGCCCGTGTGGGCGCTCGTGCTGGCCGTCATCATGGTGATCGGGACCGCGCTTGGCGCCCTCGCCGTGTTCGGTGGCGCGAGCCTGCCCGAGCAGACCGGGCCGCCCGTCGAAGAGCTGGCCGTCGAACGCACCGTACTGTCGCCCGGCATCATCGACCTGACCGTGCGCAACACCGGGCCGGACCCGGTCCAGGTGGCGCAGGTTTTCGTCAACGACACCTACGTCGATTTCACCGGCGCCGCCGATCCTGTCGACCGGATCGGCTCGGCCACTTTCAGGTTGGACTATCCGTGGCAGGACGGGCAGCCCTACCTGGTCTCGATGCTCACCTCGACCGGTGCGGTGATCGAACACGAGATCCCGGCCGCCGTCGCCACCCCGCCCGCGGACGGCGGCTTCTTCGCGCTGATGGTGCTCCTCGGGATCTACGTCGGGATCATCCCGGTGGTGTTGGGGATGTTGTTCCTTCCGGTG